>CAJNCC010000007.1:0-103700 GCA_905221165.1 bacterium | reverse complement strand
TCTAAAACCTTAACTTTGGATTTTTTTAGATTGGGATCCAGACTTCCTGCCCAAGATTCGAGCGTATGCGAATGGTAGACAAATACATCTGCATCATAGATGGCTGCGATATCATTTGCTGAAGGTTCAAAGGAGTGAATTCCGCTACTTGACTGAATCATCCGAACATCATTCAAGTCACCAGATACTTCCTTGACCATGGCATAGATAGGATAAAAACTGGTCACGATTTTCATCCCTTTACCTGACTGGCTTTCCTTCTGCCCACAAGCAGCTAAACACAAAAGAAAGACACTTAACAACACTAAAAACAAATTTTGTTTCTTCATAAAAACTCCTTAACTAGTTATTTAACTAGTTAATATTCTACTCCAATTTTTTTTATTGTCAAGCATTTTATGAACTAGTTAATAGATTTTCTGATTTTAAACTATAAAAAAACCTTGCAACTAGGTTACAAGGTTAATCACATTAATCGAAGTTAACGTATTCTTTTTGAAGTTCAAGAACTTCTTCCATTGTTGAACACTCTGTAAGGGCACGGTTAGCGTACTCTTCCATCTTAGCAGTATCCAATTTCTTCATCAAACTACGTGTACGAAGGACAGATGTTGCTGACATAGAGAACTCATCCAAGCCCATTCCGACAAGAAGTGGAACAGCTTTTTGGTCACCAGCCATCTCACCACACATACCAGCCCATTTACCTTCAGCGTGAGCTGCCTTGATAACGTTGTTGATCAAGCGAAGGATTGATGGGTTATATGGTTGGTAAAGATATGAAACTTGCTCGTTCATACGGTCTGCTGCCATTGTGTATTGGATCAAGTCATTTGTACCAATTGAGAAGAAGTCAACTTCTTTAGCAAATTGGTCTGCAAGCATAGCTGCTGCAGGGATTTCAATCATGATACCAACTTGGATATCATCCGCAACTGCAACTCCTTCCGCAAGAAGGTTCGCTTTTTCTTCATCAAAGACTGCTTTAGCTGCACGGAATTCTTTCAAAAGGGCAACCATTGGGAACATGATACGCAATTGACCATGAACAGAAGCACGAAGAAGAGCACGGATTTGTGTGCGGAACATTGCATCTCCAGTTTCGGCAATAGAGATACGAAGGGCACGGAATCCAAGGAATGGGTTCATTTCGTGTGGCATATCGAAGTAAGGAAGTTCCTTATCTCCACCGATATCCATTGTACGAACAACCACTGGTTTACCATTCATTCCCTCAAGAACAGCCTTGTATGCTTCATACTGCTCATCTTCAGTTGGGAAGTCTTGAGAATCCATATACAAGAATTCTGTACGGTAAAGTCCAACAGCTTCTGCACCGTTGTTGTTAACACCTTCAACGTCTTTTGGAGTACCGATGTTAGCAGCCAACTCAAAGTGTTTACCGTCAGCAGTCACTGTTTGAGCATCTTTCAAAAGTGCCCATTCAGCTTTTTGTTTAGCATAAGCTTCACCAGCTGCTTTAAATTCTGCCGCTTGTTCATCTGTTGGGTTGATAATCACTTCACCAGTAATACCGTTAACGGCAAGGATGTCGCCATCTCTCACTACTTCAGTGATGTTATTTGTTCCCAATACAGCTGCAATTTCAAGTGTACGTGCCATGATAGCTGAGTGGCTTGTACGTCCACCGATGTTTGTTACAAAAGCTTTTACAAAGTTTTTGTCCAATTGAGCTGTATCAGATGGTGTCAAGTCATGTGCAATCACGATTACTTCTTCGTTAATAGAAGCTGGGTTTGGCAATTTTTTACCAAGAAGGTTTGCCAATACACGTTTTGTCACGTCGCGGATATCCGCTGCACGTTCTTGCATATATGGGTTGTCTTCCATGCCTTCAAAGATAGTGATGAACATGTCAGTCACTTCTTTAAGACCTGCTTCAGCATTGACTTTCTTAGCACGGATTGTTTCTTTAATCTGACCAATCAATTCTGGGTCAGCAAGAACCATCAAATGAGCGTCAAAAACTTGAGCCGCTTCTTCACCAAGCGTACCTACAGCTTTCTCACGGATAAGAGAAAGCTCGTTTTGAGAAGCTTCAAGAGCTACATCCAAACGAGCCTCTTCTGCGTTTGTATCTTCGACTGAAACAGTCTCGAATGACAAATCCGGTTGAACGAGTAGATATGCTTTTGCAACTGCAACACCGTCAGATGCTGCGATTCCTTTAAGCATTTCTGTCATTTTCCTTATGCCAATCCTTCTTTTTCCATTGTTTCTGAGATTGCAGCGATAGCGTCATCTGCATCTGCACCTTCAGCTGAGATAGTTACGTCAGCACCTTGGCCAACACCAAGACTCATAACACCCATGATTGATTTAAGGTTAACTGATTTACCTTTGTACTCAAGAGTGATATCTGAAGCAAATTTGCTAGCAGTTTGTACCAACAATGTTGCTGGACGTGCGTGAATACCTGTTTCTGCCACTACGTGGAAATCTTTAGAAGCCATAGTTTGACTCTCCTTTTGTTCTTTCTTTTTTGAGTTATATGTGATAACCCTTACAATTTGGTATTATATCATCTTCTAGGATTTTTTTCAAGCATTTTATGGGATTTATTCGATTTCCTTTCAGATAACTTGCTGAAAATCTTCTATTCTAGATAACAAAACACAGGATATAGTTTTCCAAAAAACTACTTGTAGGATTATCATAACTATTTCATAAAACAAACACTACATATTGTGTTTTGTGAGCTTAAGCATAAAAATAGACCACTATATTTAGTTTTAAATCATTGACAAAAATTTATTTTCTGATATACTAAGAAAGTAATCTATTTTGAAAGAGGAGTTACACAATGGTAACCGTTTATTCTAAAAACAACTGTGTCCAATGTAAGATGACCAAACGTTTCTTGGACAGTAATAATGTCGCTTATCGTGAAATCAATCTTGATGAGCAACCTGAGTACATCGATCAAGTTAAAGAGCTCGGTTTCAGCGCAGCTCCTGTTATCCAAACACCAACTGAAGTCTTTTCAGGTTTCCAACCAGGAAAACTGAAACAATTAGCATAATCTTAGTACATCATCCAGAAGAAACTGCTTCTAGGGCTAACTTAGAAGCCTTTCTTTTGTAATTAGACAAGGGAATTTTTATGGGATTAAAACATCTTGAGGACGTGACTTACTTCCGTCTTAATAACGAAATCAACCGTCCTGTTAATGGACAAATCATGCTTCATAAAGATAAGGAAGCCTTGGATGCCTTCTTTAAAGAAAATGTAGTTCCAAACACTATGGTTTTTGATTCAATCAAAGATAAAATCAACTACCTCATTGAACACAACTACATCGAAACAGCCTTTATCAAGAAATACCGTCCAGAATTTTTGGAAGAATTAGCTCAATTTATCAAAGACCAAAACTTCCAATTCAAGTCTTTCATGGCAGCTTATAAGTTTTACAATCAATATGCCTTAAAGACTAACGACGGTGAATACTATCTTGAAAGCATGGAAGACCGTGTCTTCTTTAACGCCCTTTATTTTGCTGATGGTGATGAAGCTGTTGCGATTGATATTGCCAATGAAATCATCCACCAACGCTATCAACCTGCTACTCCTTCCTTCTTGAATGCTGGACGTGCTCGCCGTGGGGAGTTAGTATCTTGCTTCCTAATCCAAGTAACTGATGATATGAACTCTATCGGACGTTCTATCAACTCAGCTCTTCAACTTTCACGTATCGGTGGTGGTGTGGGAATTACCCTCAGCAACCTTCGTGAAGCTGGTGCACCTATCAAAGGCTATGAAGGAGCTGCTTCAGGTGTCGTTCCAGTTATGAAGCTTTTCGAAGATAGCTTCTCTTACTCAAACCAATTGGGTCAACGTCAAGGTGCCGGTGTTGTTTACCTCAATGTCTTCCACCCAGATATCATCGCCTTTCTTTCAACTAAGAAAGAAAACGCCGATGAAAAAGTTCGTGTAAAGACCCTTTCACTTGGTGTTGTAGTACCCGATAAATTCTACGAATTAGCACGTAAAAATGAAGAAATGTATCTCTTCAGTCCATACTCAGTAGAGCTTGAATACGGTGTGCCATTTAACTACATCGACATCACTGAAAAATACGATGAGCTAGTCGCAAATCCAAATATCCGCAAGACAAAAATCAAGGCGCGTGATTTGGAAACTGAAATCTCTAAATTGCAACAAGAGTCTGGCTACCCTTATGTAGTCAACATTGATACGGCTAACCGTGCAAACCCTGTTGATGGTAAGATTATCATGAGTAACTTGTGTTCTGAGATTCTTCAAGTTCAAGAACCAAGCTTGATCAACGATGCTCAAGAATTCCTTCAAATGGGAACGGACGTTTCATGTAACCTTGGTTCAACCAACGTAGTCAACATGATGACTTCACCTGACTTTGGTCGTTCTATCCGTGCTATGGTTCGTGCCCTTACTTTCGTTACAGATAGTTCACACATCGTAGCTGTTCCTACCATCGACCACGGAAATAGCCAAGCTCATACCTTTGGTCTTGGTGCCATGGGACTTCACAGCTACCTTGCCCAACAATTGATTGAATATGGGTCACCTGAGTCTGTTGAGTTTACTAGCATCTACTTTATGCTTATGAACTACTGGACTTTAGTTGAGTCAAACAATATTGCGCGTGAACGTGGTATCACCTTCCACAACTTTGAAAAATCAGACTATGCTAACGGAAGCTACTTCGACAAGTATGTGACTGGCGAGTTTGTTCCAAAATCAGACCGTGTTAAAGAACTCTTCAAAGATGTCTTTATCCCAAGTACCGCTGACTGGGCTGAACTGCGCGACAAGGTTCAAGCAGATGGTCTTTACCACCAAAACCGCCTTGCTGTAGCGCCAAATGGTTCTATCAGTTACATCAATGACGTTTCTGCTTCTATTCACCCGATTACGCAACGTATCGAAGAACGCCAAGAAAAGAAAATCGGTAAAATCTACTATCCAGCTGCTGGCTTGTCAACAGAAACCATTCCTTACTACACTTCTGCCTACGACATGGATATGCGTAAAGTGATTGATGTCTATGCTGCTGCAACTGAGCATGTGGACCAAGGACTTTCACTCACCCTCTTTATGCGTAGTGACATTCCAAAAGGTCTTTACGAATGGAAGAAAGAAAACAAACAAACGACACGTGACTTGTCTATCCTTCGTAACTATGCCTTTAACAAGGGTATCAAGTCTATCTACTACGTCCGTACCTTTACAGATGATGGTGGAGAAGTCGGTGCTAACCAATGTGAAAGCTGTGTGATTTAATCTTTGCTTGAGGAAACTACATTTTCTCAGATAAGTGATTCATTCACTCTGCTAAACTAGAATAAGCATCTATACTATGAAATAACAAAAAGTCGGGCTTCCGACTTTTTGTGCGATACTCCTCTAGAATTATGATAAAATAGAAGTAATTGTGAGTTCGCAATACTAAACACAGAAAGAGATTTCAAAATGGAAACTTACTACAAAGCCATTAACTGGAATGCCATCGAAGATGTCATCGACAAATCAACTTGGGAAAAACTGACGGAGCAATTCTGGCTCGACACTCGTATCCCCTTATCAAATGACCTAGACGACTGGAGAAAACTGTCAAACAAGGAAAAAGACTTGGTAGGAAAAGTCTTTGGTGGTTTGACTCTTCTTGACACCATGCAATCTGAAACTGGTGTTCAGGCTCTTCGTTCAGACATCCGTACACCCCATGAGGAAGCTGTTTTCAACAACATCCAATTTATGGAATCTGTCCACGCAAAATCTTACTCTTCTATTTTTTCAACCTTGAACACCAAGGCTGAAATTGAAGAAATCTTTGAATGGACCAACACCAACCCTTACCTACAAAGAAAAGCTGAAATTATCAATGAAATCTATCTCAATGATAGTCCACTTGAAAAGAAAGTTGCCAGCGTTTTCCTTGAAACCTTCCTCTTCTACTCTGGTTTCTTTACGCCACTTTACTATCTTGGTAACAACAAACTGGCCAACGTTGCGGAAATCATCAAACTGATCATTCGTGATGAGTCTGTTCACGGAACTTACATCGGTTACAAATTCCAACTTGGTTTCAATGAATTGCCTGAAGAAGAGCAAGAAAAACTCAAAGAATGGATGTACGACCTGCTCTATACCCTCTATGAGAACGAAGAGGGCTATACAGAAAGTCTCTATGACGGTGTTGGTTGGACTGAAGAAGTCAAAACCTTCCTTCGCTACAATGCCAACAAGGCACTCATGAATCTGGGGCAAGATCCACTCTTCCCAGATTCAGCTGATGATGTCAACCCAATCGTTATGAACGGTATTTCAACAGGTACTTCCAACCACGACTTCTTCTCTCAAGTCGGAAATGGTTACCTCCTTGGTGAAGTTGAAGCCATGCAAGACGATGACTACAACTACGGTTTGGACTAATTCAATTATTCCAGACTGATAACAAATATCATGGTTTGTTTAAAACAACCATGATATTTTTGTTTTTGTTTTCTTTTGTTTTTTAAATTGATTGATTGAATACTTTATGATAAAATAGTAATAGAAATAGAGGTGATAACGATGTTAAAGCAGGAAAAACTAGATAATATTCTAGAAACGGTAAATACAAAGGGAACTATTACTGTAAAAGAAATTATGGCTCGCTTAGATGTATCAGATATGACTGCTAGACGCTACTTGCAAGAGTTGGCAGACAAGGATTTACTTGTTCGGGTGCACGGGGGAGCTGAAAAAATTCGTACAGGTTCCATTTTAAACAATGAACGTTCCAATATTGAAAAACAAAGCTTACAGATTGCAGAAAAACAAGAAATCAGCCGTTTTGCAGGCCATTTAATTGATGAAGGGGAAACCATTTTTATTGGTCCAGGTACAACCTTGGAATCTTTTGCCCGTGAACTTCCAATTGATAATATTCGTGTTGTAACAAACAGTTTACCAGTCTTTCTCATCTTAAACGAACGAAAACTAACAGATTTGATTTTAATCGGTGGCAACTATCGCTCTATCACTGGAGCCTTTGTGGGAACACTAACCTTGCAAAACTTGGCCAATCTACAATTTTCTAAAGCCTTCGTTAGCTGTAATGGTATTAAGGACAATGCGATTGCGACCTTTAGTGAAGAGGAAGGTGAATCTCAACGCATCGCCCTCAATAATTCCAATAAAAAATACTTACTAGCTGACAACAGTAAGTTCAATAAATTTGATTTTTATACCTTCTACAATATCTCTGATATTGATACCATCGTTTCAGATTCTAAACTGAGCAAAGAAACCTTCGAACAACTTTCAAAACAAACAAAAATTATTCTTTCTAAACCATAAAATGATCCCCACCGATTGGTGGGGATTTTTGTAAGTATTAAAAATTTCAGTTTTAAAAGACTTGCTTACACGCGTTCTTTCCATGAAGTCGCTGTTGTTTGAAGAACTTTATTGAGTTCGTCAATGTTTTCAAAACCAGTTGTACGAAGCCATTCGCGAGCTGCTGCTTCACCATCTTTGATGTAAGCTTCAACTGATCCAGCCCATGTAGCACGGCCACAAAGAACTCCGTTAAAGTTTGCACCTGATTCATGAGCAAATACAAGAGTATCTTGGAAAAGTTTAGCTGATACACCTGCACTCAAGTAGATGTAAGGCAAGTTAGTTGCTTCATCTTGAGCTTTGAAGAAGGCTGCTGCTTCTTCACGTGTATAAACTACTTCACCTTCAGCGAAACCTTCAACATATTTAATGTTAACAGGAACTTCTACTTTCAAGACATCAATGTTAAAGCGTGGGTCTGAGAAGACTTTCATAGCACCGATAACTTTGTGTGGTTTTACTTTCGCATATTCTACAGAACCAGCGTCAGCAATTTTTTCATCGTAAGCAAGGATTTCAAGGAAGAATGGGATATCTTCAGCCACACACTCAGAACCGATGCGTTCGATATAAGCTTGTTTTTCTTGGTTAAGTTCGTCTGAGCTATCTACGTCATAGTAAAGCAAGAATTTAACTGCATCTGCACCTTCTTCTTTAATACGTTTTGCAGACCAAACATCCAAGCAGTCTGGCAAACGTTTTGTACTTGTTGTGTCATAGCCTGTTTTTTCATAAGCAAGGAGAAGACCAGCTTTTTCATCAAGAGCTTTAGTCGCTGGAAGTCCATACTCAGGGTCAAGAAGCATTGATGAAGCGTATTTAGTCAATTCATCTGCTACCAAGACTTTAAGTTCTTCCATTTGAGCTACAGTTGGTTCTTCTGTTTGGTGTTGAGCCATGAGGCGTTTCAAAGCACCACGTTGGTCAAATGCAAGAGCTGAGATGATACCATTTTCATCAGAAAGTTTTTCTAAGCGTGCACGTTTTTGTTCTGTTAAAGCCATTTTATACCTCTTTTACTATTAATTGTTCATATAGAGCTTGATAGTTGGCCATGTTGACATGACCAGTCATTTTTTCTTGAGCATTGAGCATACCAAGGACATTTGCCTTGATGAGTAATTCTGCATCCGATTCTTTATGAAGTAGTCCTGAAGAAATTCCTGCTACAGTAGAATCTCCAGATCCGACAGGATTTAGCACCTGAATTCTAGGAATATCTACCTTATAGAAAGTATCACCAT
The DNA here is from genome assembly GCA_905221165.1 of bacterium. Classification (GTDB taxonomy): domain Bacteria; phylum Bacillota; class Bacilli; order Lactobacillales; family Streptococcaceae; genus Streptococcus. Next base: position 95,070 of record CAJNCC010000007.1, on the reverse strand, counting down.
GTTTGGCAAAGGCACCATTGGCACCAAGTGAAACGATAATCCATTCAATACCTGCAAACAAAGGTTCTTGAAGTACTTCTTTTAATTCATCCAAATCCTCAGAAACTTCTCTTCCTAGAAGCTGGGACAATTCCTCATTATTTGGTTTGATGACTGTTGGTTTATGTGGTGATTCAAGAACCGCCTGAAGTGCTGCACCAGAGCAGTCCAAGACAACAGGCTTGCCAGCTTGATTAGCAAGTTCTACCAAGCTCGCATAGTAACCAACTGGAAGGCCAGCTGGCAGACTACCTGAGATGGCTACTACTTTAACTGACTCCAAGACTTTTTTGAAATGTTCCAAAAAGTCTTGACCTTCCTGTTCCAATACTTCAGGTCCTTTTTCAAGAACTTCTGTTTGGTTGTCTCCATGGAGAATAGCGATACAGTTACGAGTTTCTCCCTGAATTGAGAAGAAATCTTTCTTTACTTGATCATCGATATTTTCAACCAAAAACTCACCAAGTTTACCACCAACTAAACCAGTAGCAAGAACAGAATCCCCAAATTCTGAAAGTACTCGGGTAACATTGAGTCCCTTACCACCAGCCGTTTTGGTTACATCCACCACACGATTGACAGTATCAATCTTCAACTCATCCAAGGGATAGGAAATATCAATGGATGGGTTCATTGTGACTGTTAAAATCATAGGTTACCTCTTAGTCGTGGTATTCTCCGCGATCCCATTTTTCAAGGAATTCAGTGAAGAAGTTTGCGTCTGTTTGTTGAGCGTTGTGACTTTCAACGTGTTCAATTTTCGCAATCAATTTCTTATTTTCTTCAGATGGTTTGTATTCAGCATGAATGAAAGCTTCGATGATATCACACATAAGCAATTCACCAGTAATCTTACCACCAAAACCGATAACGTTGGCGTTCAATTGTTCTTTAGCATAAAGCGCTGTTGTCATATCACGAACCAAGGCAGAACGGACACCTGGAACTTTATTTACAGCGTTGTTGATACCAACACCAGTACCACAGATACATACTCCAAGATCAGCTTGACCGCTAGTTACAGCCTCCCCTACTTTTTTACCAAAGATTGGGTAGTGAGTACGTGTATGGTCATATGTACCAAAGTCAATGACTTCATATCCTTTTGATTTCAAAAATTCTGAAACCGCCATTTTTTCATCTGTTACGATGTGGTCACATCCAATTGCAATTCTCATTTTTAACTTACCTTTCTTACTGTAATCTAATTAGCACATTTTGTTCAACATATCGACACGAATTTGGTGACGTCCACCATCGTATTTACCGTTAACAAATCCTTTAGCGATGTTTTTAGCCAATTCATCACCAACAAGTTGTGCACCCATAGTGATCATACGTGAGTTGTTGTGGCCACGAGTCATATAAGCTGAACGTTCGTCAGATACTTCTGCAGCAACCATTCCTTTGATCTTAGTTGCGACCATAAATGGACCAGCTCCATAAGCATCAATCACGATACCAAGGTTTTGTTCTTCTTTGTTTACTTCTGCAGCAACAGCAAGAGTCACATCAACAAAGTCTTGACCTTCAGCTGTAACATCCACAACGTGGAAGTTTTCTTTTTCCAAGAAGTCTTTCACAACTTCTTTCAATCTCAAACCTGCAGCATCTGCACCGATAACAATAGACATATTGTATACTCCTTTTTATTTTTCTAGGCTAGTAAAACCTTTTATAGTTAGCAGTTTACCTACAAAAAGTTTTCTAGCAGTTTATTGACAAATTGGATTGAATGAGATGAATGACACCTTATTCAAGTTTAGGAAACCAGTTTCCTAGAAATAATCTTTCTCCATGAAAGAGAATATAACAAGTGATTATTTGTTTGTTACAAACATCATTTGTTGCTTACAAACATAATATACTCCTATTTCTGAAAAAAGTCAACAGTTAATGTTTGTTTTTGTGTTTTATTTTTTAATTTAAAAAATTTCGATATCGAAACCAATTTGATCCACTTGACCAGGTTCTAGGAGACGAACATTCTTCTTATCTTCTAGATGATCTCCTTCTTCAAGTGATGTTGACAAGCCAGACCAAGGTTCAAAAGCAATGAAAGGTCCCTTATTCAAAGTTGACCAAATAATAAGGTTTGGAAACTCTTCAAAGTGCACTTTCAATCCCTTATCATGTTTACGAGAACGAAGGGCAATTGTTCTAGATTGCAATTCATCTAAGGTGACTGCATCTGTACTGAAAAGATCATAGCTGAGGTCTAATTCTTTTTGACCTTCTAGCCATGGACTTCTATCTTGGAAATCAAGCATCCCCGTTTCTGGGAAAGAACGTGGAACAGAGCAAGTCTCTTCTTTCACAAACTCTAAATAGTAATCTTCATAGACTTCATCATCCAGTAGAGGACAATTAAAGCCTGGATGTCCACCAATAAAGTAAGGCATGACCTTGCTAGTTTCTTTATTGAAAATTTTGTATTGAGTCCGTACTGTCTTTCCCGTAAGGATATAAGTGATTTCTAGGCGGAAATGATAAGGATAGTTTTGATAGCTATTCTCATCGTCTTCAATTGCAAAAGTTACACTATTATCTGTCTGTTCAACTAATTCAAATTCTTTCTTGCGAACCAAACCATGACGAGGAATCTTTCCTTGACTTTCTTCTCCCTTTTTATCTATATAGAGGGCTGTATCCTCTCTCAAAGAACCACAAATGGGGAAGAGAACGGGAGCTTGTCCACTCCAATAAGTAGCATCCCCTTGCCACAAATACTCCAGTCCCTCAGCATCTTTTATAGAAGAAAGAGCCCCACCAAAACTGTTAAATTGAACTCTTAATTGTTCTGATTTTAATTCAATTACCATTATTTTCTCCGATTTCTTGATAGTTTATAAAAAACTAGGCTGTCACTCCTAATGGTATGACAACCTAGTTTCAACAATTTACATTTTATAGGAGCGCATTATTTTGCTTTTGCTGCGTACTCTTCGTTACGTTTGATCATTTGTTTTCTGTACCATGCAAAGATACCGATATAGAATACAAGGAAGACTACAGCACCAAGGATTGCTTTGATATCACCTGTTGTAGTGTTACCAATTGTCCAACCAAGAAGTTTTTCGATTGGTCCTTCAAGAGTTGAGTGAGTAATCAATTGAGTTTGGCTCACACCTTCTGGGAAGGCACCTACACCTTTAGCAAGTTCTGTTGCAAATGGAGCGATAAGTGTACCTGAAAGAAGGAAGAGTGGCAACAAGAGTGTTCCGAAGATAATCATACGGAGCAATTTACCACGTGTTACAACCAAGAGAGCTGGAGTAACACCCATAGCGATGATACCTGCAAGTGGCAAGATACCATTTCCGACGTTTGAAAGAAGCACAGCTTCAACCAACATGATCGGTGCAAGTACGTTTGCACAAGCCCAAACTTCAGCACGACCAGCGATGAAAGGCCAGTCAAGACCGATGTTGAATTTACGTCCTTGAAGACGTTTAGTAGCAACGTTTGTAATACCTTGTGAAAGTGGTTCTACGGCTGCGATGAACCATGAACCGATCAGTGAGAAGAGTTCCAAAGATACACCGGCAGTCAAACCAAGGCTCAACCAACCTTTAATAACAAGTTCCCATGAAGATGCATCTTCTACTCCAGCAACTGGATGTGGAGTTCCCATCAAACCAATAACGATACCAAGAATGAAACCGATGAAGAATTTAGATCCCCAGAAACCGATTTTCTTGTTCAATTTAGCAGCATCAAAGTCATATTTATCAAGACCTGGCAAAACTTTATCAAAAATCTTATCCAAGACCATGATAACTGGGTTCATCATGTAGTTCATGTGAGTTGAAGTCATTGGTGATGAACTTGGTGCATTAAGAAGGTCGTCGAATGTTGGTTTCATCAAATCAGAGTTGATGATCTTCAAAATACCTACAAGTACAACTGCTGCTGTCGCGATGAAGAGTGAAACCCCTTGGCTTACACCATTGTTGTCTGCATACCATTTGATCAAAAGACCAGTGATTGACAAGTGCCAGATATCGAAGATATCGACATCAAGTGTGTCTGTTTTCTTCATTGCAAGCATCACAACGTTGACAATCAACATTACAAGCAAGAAGTAAAGTGTCCAAGCAGATCCCCAAGTGATGGTAGCAAGTGGTGCCCAACCAACGTCAGTGATGTTCAATTGAATACCAGTGTTTTCAACGAATTTCGCAAGTGATGCTGAGAAAGCTCCGTTGAGCATACCGATGATAGCACCGATACCAGTAAGGGCGATGGCGAGCTTGATACCACCTTCAAGCGCTTTGGAGAATTTCACTCCAAAAAGTAGGGCCAACACTGTCAAAATGATCAGCATGATGATAGGGCCACCCATAGCCAAGATAGGTTTAAAGATATCGTTGGCCAGATTGATAATGACATCCATAATAGTTCCTCCCTTTTTATAGTTATATGAATGTTAACAAATTAAAATTAGCTTAATCCGTGTTCTTTGATAGCTGCTTCAATATTGTCAAATACTGGAGCACTCATAGCTGGGATACGGAATAAGATTGGTCCAGCTTCGATAACTGGAATACCTGGGTCAAAACCAAGATCTGTTGCAGCAATTGGTGTAAAAATGTCATAACCTTTCATAAGGTCTTCGTTAACATCTTTTACCATAACTGCATCACAGTGAACATCAAAACCGCGGTTTGAAAGTTCTTCTTCAAGAGCACTTTTAATTTGGTGGCTTGAGTTAACACCTGCACCGCAGGCAGCAAGAATTTTAATCATATGGATTTCCTCCGATTTAATATTTTTAATAGACAAGATTATGCAGTTGCTTCAGCTATATAATCATAGATAGCTTCTGGTTCAGAAATTTTAGCCAAATCTTCCAAATGACCATTTCCTGTAAAGAAGTCCATCAACTGAGCAAGAATGTTCGTTTGACTTGAACTTGAGTTATTAATGATAAAGAAGAGTAAGGATACTTCTACTTCCTTATCTGGCGCAATCATATTGTGGAAAGTCACTGGTTTATCTAATCGAACGACCACAACTTTTTCAGCAAGATTATGAACAATATCTGTGTGAGGAATAGCCACATTCGGCAAATCCTTACCCAAAAATTCCATATCTAGGCCAGTTGGAAATGACTTTTCACGCGTGATCAAGGCTTCACGATAAGTTGGAGTTACGATTTCTCGTTCTTCCAATAAAGTTGCAACCTGATCAAAGAGATGTTCTTGATTATCCGCTTCTAAGCAAAACACAAGGTTTTTGTCAAAGAAATGATCTAATCCCATAAGGTTTTCCCTTCTTTCCATTAACTTTATGCTATAAGTATAACACTATATGAAATCGTTGTCAATAATTTTCTGTTGTTTTTTGTTCATTTTTTGTTTTTTTTATATCTAACAACCATATTTCAAACAGTTATTAAAAATATCAAACTAAAGTGAAGTAAAAAACATCCGACTATTTCAGCCAGATGTTGGAATCTTTAATTTTCGTTTTTAAGAATTTCTTCTAATTTATGGTAGTCTTGGACACTATCGATTTCATAGATGCTATTGCCTTCTAATTCTTCAACATAGACATCTAACTCTTTGATATTATCCTTAACCATATTGTCCCAATATAGATCAACAAATTCACCACTTGCATAAGCCTTGTCGATAAAGCTGACAATCTTTTCTGCAGTTGGAGCATCCCAGAAGGATACACCACTAAGGATGCGACCTGCCTTGCTATCAACAATAATGTCTTGAACTTTGTAGTCATCTCCATAGACCAAGAACCATTCGTTGGTGCAATCTTCACGATAAACACTAAAATAAGTTGAACGTGTCAAATCATTGCGGAACATATTTTTAAAGAGATAATTGTCAGCATCAATAACATAGCTGTTGGCCAATTCTTCTTTTACAAGATAGAGAGAGTAAAAGTTATTGTAGTCAGCATATTTATCATTGAAAACGAGGCGAACTCCATATTTTTCTTTTAAGTAATCGAATTGTTCTTTAAGGTAACCAACGATGATGATGATGTCATTGATTCCTTTTTCTTTAAGAAACTCAATTTGGTATTCAATCAAAGGTTTTTGATTAACCTGAACCAAGGCTTTAGGGGTATTTTCAGTCATAGGACGCAAGCGAGTTCCCAATCCCGCTGCTAAGATAATGGCTTTCACACGAATCTCCTTTATTCTTTAATAATAATATAAACTCCAGCAATGACGACAAGTGACGTAATAATGGTCAGCATATCTAGCGGTGCACCCAAGAAAACAACTGCAAACAAGACTGTCCATACTACATAGCTCACATTCAAGCCTGTAGCCTTGGCTGGTTGCAATCGATTGATAGCGATATAATAAGCCAAGTAGGAAATCATATCAAAGGCTGCAAAGACAATCATAAGACCTAGCAATTGTCCATTGGCCACTTCTGCAAATGACTGATGAGAGAAGAGCACAATCACAAGATAAGATAAGAATGAAGTCACTTGACGGATTAAGAGGGCTTCGATTTCACTCAATTCACTTTCCATGGCAAAAGAGCTAAGAACACTCTCACTTCCCCATGCAATAGCACAAACCAAAGCACAGAGAATCCCAATGTAGAAAGAATTAACCTGTTCTACCTTATAGGTCTGAGCAATTATCCCTCCAATAATCAAGACAATCCCAAACACAGTATTTTTCGAAATCTTGTGCTTCAAAAAGAAGAAAGCCAATAAAACTGAAATCGCAGGATAGATAGCGGATACTGATGACGCTAAGGAACTTCCGATATACTTAACTGCATAAAGGTTGGCCTGCATACCGATAGGACCTGCTAGCAAGGCTCCGATGATCACACTAACATTGCGAATATTTAAGAAAATTGAGAGACGAACTTTTCCTTCTTTTACTAAAAGAAAAGCTAGTAAGATAAAGATACTCAAGAAATCGTGAGCAGCGGCCACCACAAAAGGCGACAAATCTGTAAAAATTGAAAAGATGTAAGCACTAATTGTTAGACCTAAACCCCAGAAAATACCTGAGAGTAGACCAAAAGAAACTCCATTTTTATTTTTCATCTGAACCTCCATAATATGACAAACCTTTAACAGCTCTTTGGTAACGACTCACACCATAGTCACCAAAATCTGCACCTTGCTCTTCTTTGTAGACTGTCCATAAACTCCAAATAGCATCTTGTAAAATTTTATAAATGGCAATCTTTTCACGAGAGACAGGTGTTTGCTCACTTTCATAGTGAGACAAGAAGTCTTCTTCCTCTTGACGAGTGAATTCAGACTCTAAAAAGAGAGCAGCCAAATCCCACATTGGATCGTTCATTGATGAATATTCCCAGTCAATCAAATAAAGTCGTCCTTGTGGTGACTCGATAAAGTTTTCAGGCACCAAATCGATATGGCAAGATTTTCTGTCAACACCTAATTCAGCTAGTCTTTTCTCTAAAGAGAAGACTTCTCCTCGAACAGCTTCATAGTTGGCATAAGGAATTTTTTCTTCAATCAAGGATTCGTATTTTTTGATTTCTTCAAAAGGAGCAAACTCTCCTCTTAATTCCTTGCCAGAAGCATGAATGGTTTGTAAAATTGGAACAATTTTATCAAGTTTGGTCTTGATTGTAGTTGAATCAAGCGTAATCGCAGATTCGATATACTCATTTACTTTGATACCAGCTTCAATATCAAAAAGATAATTTTTTACATCTAAGTCTAAATCCTTTAGTAGTTCAAGATTGTACTTTTCATCTTGACGATTGATCAGTTTTTCTGTCCCTTTACCAAAGAATTTAACAATGTATTGCTTATTTGTTGTTTTGGCCAAATAGTTTTGATTGGTCATTCCCCCCAGTTGTTCAACACTGAGGACTTCCTCTTCTTGACTAAGTAAGGAAGAAATTTTTTCTTTAATGATTTTCTCCACAATTAACCTCCAGGACTTATACTTCCCACTTAAACACTGTTTTAAAGGCTGTGTTTAAATCGGTAGCAAAGACACGGTGAATATCTTTAATTTCTCTTACAGGTTCTTCTAGATAAAGGATATTTTTAAGACGATTGGCAAATTTCTTGACTTCCATCATTTGGATTGCATTTTCAAAATCAATGCGACCAGAACGAGAGGAACCAACCAAGAGCAAGCCCTTTTCTAAGGCATCGCGTGTATTGAGATTGACTTTATATTCACTAACGCCCATCATGAGAATCGTTCCCTGAGGACGAATGTAGCGAATCAAGTCATTTATAGCTGGTCCAGTACCATCACCACCACAACACTCAAAAGCATGATCAAAGGTCAAATCTTCAGGAATATTATCAGTGATATAGCATTCTTTGGCAAAAGAGAAAAGTTCCAATTTTTCCCAATGACGACCAATAACCACAATCTCTGCTTCTGGCAAAGTATAGTTGATAATATTGGCAACCACAAAAGCTAAACTTCCATCTCCGATAACGGCGATTCGGTTCCGCTTGCTATGAGCAAGAGTCAATAAGCGATTCATGGCATGCATACCGACACTGACAAACTCTGTAATGGCTGCAACCGTATCTTCAATAGCATCATAAGCCACCACACGATCTTTAGGGAGAGAAACAAACTCTCTCATAAAGCCATCAAAGCCACTAGACAAGAAATGAGTCCCTGTCATGTAGTTCTCATAGAATTCTTCATCACTCTGCATAGGAGGCTGATTGGGAATCATGACAACTTTTTGACCAACCTCGTAGGTTCCTGTCGGGTCAGAAATAACAGTTCCACATGACTCGTGAATCATTGCCATTGGAAGCTTTTTATTCAAAATCTTCGGATCACGTTTTCCTTGGTAGTAACGCTGATCCGCATGACAGACCGCCATATAATTAGGGCGGATGAGAATATGATTCTCTTTGTCAATAGCCTCTTCCTGATATTTGACATTGATAAACTTAGGCTTAGTTAGTTGATAAATTTGATTAATCATTTTACTAGTCTTTCTCAATCATACTTTTTGCAATCTTCAAATCTGTTACTGTTGTAATCTTCAGATTTGAGTATTCACCTTTGGCCAAGGCTACATCTTTTCCTTTAATCACAAAAATTTTACATGCATCTGTTAAGATTTCCTTCTCCTCAGCAGAAAGAGAGCCATAAAGGTCCATGAAGTCCTTGCAACGGAATGTTTGAGGTGTCTGTCCTTGATAGAGGTGAGCACGATTTGGAATATCTGTAATAAATTGACCATTAGTACTTTCAACGATTGTATCAACCGCTTCTACCACTGTGTCCACTGCGTCATGATTTTGAGCAAGTTGGATATTATCCTGAATCATGCGAAGCGTAATAAATGGACGAACAGAATCGTGGGTAACAACGATATCCTCTGGAGTAAGCGGACGATAAGCATCGATAGCTTCAATGATTTTCTCAATACTCGTATTACGGTCAGCACCACCCTTTGTAATGATGATTCGTTCCTTATGAAGGGGTAGATATTTATCTACAAGATCCTCTGCATGGGAAACCCAGTCTCCATGAACACCAACTACAATTTTTTCAATACTTGGTTCCAAGACAAATTTTTCAATTGTATGAACCAATATAGGTCGATCACCTAGCTCTAAAAATTGTTTTGGCAAATTACTAATTCCCATGCGAGTACCAGTTCCACCGGCAAGAATTCCTGCATAAATCATCTTTTTTCTCCTTTGTCTTACTAAAAAAACTTATTCTCTCTATTATACCACAATCTAGTCCTAACATAAAAGAAATACTAGTCATCCCGTTCTAGAATAGGAGAATTAAGCAGTTCCATTATTCAAAGAAACTAGTCCATTTCTAGTAGTGACTAGGAATTCTATAGCAATTACTAATAAATGGCTGTGAAATTTTAGAGTTCTTCAGAATAATATAGTTTTCTTAAAGAAAACTTAAATTTATATTTTCTTAATACAAGAAAAAGCTAGGAAATGGTAAATTGTCTGACAGAGACACACTTCCTAACTTCTTATTTTTTAGTAAAACTCACCAGTCTTACTCTTCCTTATCTTGATTTTCAGTTCCTTTAACTGCTTTTTTAAATTCAGATAGCATTTTACCGATTGACTCGCCTAGTTCAGGCAATCGGTTCTGAACGCTCATAAGACATACGAATCAATGGATAAACCTTCTTAGCTTCTTCCAACTTTCCCGCTTTCAAAAGTTTGACAAAGCCTTCCGTATCTATCAAGAGTTTATCAATTTGCTCTTACACAAAAGTCTTATAGTCAGCAGTGGCCTTATCAAGCATTTTTTGCTTGTCTTCAGACAAAGCTGTCACCTTAGACGAAGCGGTTGTATCTGCTGATTTTTCAAAACGGACTGCACATGCTGTCAATAGCAAGGCTGAAGATAAAAGGACAAAACCTAGTTTTTTCATTGTATACTCCTATCGATTCAGGGAACCTGAATTAATTTTACGTTTCATTATACTATGTTTTCAATCATTTTTCATTAAATTTTCAGAAAATTTAATGTTGAGTAATTTATACTAATAATAGACTTTTAGCCTCAAAATTGATAAAATAAAAAGGAAAATAATTGGAAAAGGAAACTATAAATCACCATGATGAACATGCAAAACATGATGCGTCAAGCACAAAAACTTCAAAAACAAATGGAACAAAGCCAAGCTGAACTTGCTGGTATGCAATTTGTTGGCAAATCTGCTCAAGACCTTGTCCAAGCAACCTTAACTGGAGATAAGAAAGTTGTCAACATTGACTTCAATCCAGCTATCATTGACCCAGAAGACCTTGAAACTCTTTCTGATATGACCGTTCAGGCCATCAACTCTGCTCTTGAACAAATCGATGAAACTACAAAGAAAAAACTGGGTGCTTTCGCTGGGAAATTGCCATTCTAAGCATTAAAAAAACAAGCATTCAAGAGAATACTTGCCTATCGTGGGAGGAACAACTGTTCCTCTTTTTGCTTACTAAAAATTAAAGAATTCCATGGCCTGTTTGAAAAGCAAATCAGTATACTCTGGGTTTTCTTGGGCAATGGTAACCTGCTCTTGAATCATTTCCAAGTCATCTGTTATCATGCCATCAGCTCCTAGCTGAACGGATTTATCAAAGGACTCTGAACTATTGATGGTCCAAACGTACAATTTCTGATCCGTATTCCAAAGCTTGTTGACAAAATTTTCATCCAAGGTTGAATACTCCATAGTATAACCTGTGGCCTTGGTTCTTGGAAAGATACTATTGTAAGGTAGGATGAAATAGACTGGAATTTGTGAATCGTAGGCTAAAACCTGGTCAATCACATGGTAGTCTAAGGATTGCATTTGGTGACCATTCTGCTTAAGAACAGTTCCATATTTTTCCATAAAGCGTTTCATCATATCTGGACTATCTTTTCGACTGGTTTTAATTTCAATAAGGAGTTTTTGATGCAATTCATTGGCTTTATTGAGATAGTCATCAAAACTAGACACCTTGCTATGATAACCATTTTCTGAAATATTGAGTTTGGTTAATTCTTCCAAAGTGAGATCCTGAGGATTGGCATTAACTCCTGTCAGATTCTTGATATTGGCATCATGCATCATGACAAACTGACCATCTTTTGTTTCCTGAACATCTGTCTCAACGAAATCTGGAGATAACTGAGCGGTTTTTTCTAGTGATTGGACCGTATTTTGCACACCATTCTTATTAGATACTCCCCTGTGAGAAATGATTAAAGGTTTATTGGCGACTGGAGCTTCTAAATAAACATAACCCTCAAGAGCGAAAAAGATACAAGCACAGCCCATCACTCCCCATCTCATCCAGTGGTCTTTCTTTCTCCTTGGTGTGATTTCTAGTTCTTCTCCTGTTAAGAAGGAAACAAACTTAATGAGAAAGTAAGTCAAGGCCATATAGTGGAAATTCTTAATCAAGACAAAGTTAATAATTCCCATCACAAGAGATTCCTTATGGGTCAAACCATCCATCAGTGCCTGACTTGCCAAGATTGGAATCAATAAAAGAATGAAAAATAGGTAGGTTTTGACGACAATCCAAAGCAAGTTCCAAATATAAAACCAAGAGTGCTTTCTTGTCTTTTCTAGACTGTATCTGACTGCTTCTTTGACTCTTTTCTTCTCAAATAAAAGCTGAGGTAGGGCAAACATGAAACGCACTGAAATGTAAAATAGCAGTAAAGCAAGAATAGTAACTACTATACCTACTAGCCAATACTTGTCTTCCACATAATCCACGATAAAGTCTGGAATGACAATTTTATTGAGGTAATAAATCTTTAAAATCTTTCGAATCAATGGAAAGAGCATCATGATATAAAAGAAAATAAAGGCTATCTTGGAAAGCGTCACTTGCTTCATAAACAAGAAACTTTGGCGAAAGACCTTACGACTGTACTCCAGCAAGGTCCTTTTTTCATGGCATAATAAATGCCGGGCGCCGATAAAGAGAAGTCCTATCTGGTAATAGGCGATCAGTAAATTAACGATTACCAGAATAAATAAAGCAAGACTAATAAAGGGTGAACCCGTTATAATGGCAAAAATATTGTTGTAGGATAGAAAGAGATAACCAGTCTGACGGAGCAAAAGTCCAGCAATCCAAGAATTTGATGGCAACCAGACAAACTCAATCATCATGAAAGTCAAGAAGAAAAGAAAGAGTATTTTATCTAGATTAAAGTATATCTGCTTAAAACCTAGATTTTTAGGTTTTTCAGGTTTCATAGGCACTCCTAGTCAAATAATTGAGACAAGTCCAAGCCACCAAAAGGATTATTCGAGAGGCTACTTTCTTCCCCTAACAATTCTCTAGCTTGGTCTGACTCTAGAAAGGACTCGTAAACACGCGCTGTCATACGAGCATCCTCTAAGCTATTATGAGACTGACCTTGAAATCCAAGAAACGAGGCAACAGTTTGCAATTTGAGATTGGCAATACCGTGTAAATCCGAACTCCGACGTTCAAAGGCTTCATCATACAAGTCCACCTTATACTGCAGACTGTAGTCTAAACCATGCTCTGCTAGAATAGGCAAATCACTTTTAGCAGCATTGTAGCCTACCATAGGTAAAGAACCCACAAACTCTTGGAAATCTTTTATAACTTTCTCCACTGGAGGAGCATCTTTTAAGGTCTCAGCTGTAATCCCAGTCAAACCATTGATAAAACTCTTTAGAGGCACACTAGTATGGACATAGGAATCATAGGCATCGATTTCCTGACCATCTCTAAAACGCACTGCCGATACTTGAATCAAGTGTGTTTGTCCTTCGTGCTGATTAAATTCTAAATCGAAAGCAATGTAATCTTCTAATCGTTCCATTCTATACCTCTCCTATACTGTTATTTTATACTAATTCAAACCACGTCAACGTCGCCTTGCCGTACTCAAGTACAGCCTGCGGCTAGTTTCCTAGTTTGCTCTTTGATTTTCATTGAGTATTACTTGAACAACTATACTATTTAGAAACAAAAGAAGCCATCAGGTTAGCATTTAACCTAAACAGCTCCTTGATTATCCTCCAAATAAACGAGCAAAAAAGCCTTTCTTAGTTGATTGGACTTCTTCTTTTGCTTGGTCCAGCTCTAGCTTAAGATTTTCTTGATCCTTCATGGCTTGAAGGGTCAATTGTTGCTGCTGATCGAGTTGTTTGTCTTTCTCAGCAATCTGACGGTCTTTGATACGCATCTGCTCGTCTTTTTCTGATAACTGACGATCCTTGGCTTTTAATTGTTCATAAAGACGGAGAATTTCTGCATTCTTCTCATCAACTAGAATCTCCATCAGTTCACGTTGCTTGACATCTTCACTGACAGGCTCATCTTCAAAAATCGTTTTTTTATAGATTTCTTCTAGCTTAATCAAGCCACTTCTGGTAACGACTGTTACCCCTTTGTCATTTTTATCTGTGTCTTCTTCTGGTAATTCTTTGACACGGTTATTGATTGCTTGGCGAGATAATCCTAAGACCTCTGCAATCTCACTGACGGTCATTTCAATACTCATAATATCCTCTGAAACGTTTTCTAGCTTTTCTTTACTTAAATCTTATCATAAGCTAGAAAAACTGTCAAATTTCCGCTTAAACTAAAGCCTTTAAAAAGGCTAACAAGACTTGGGCAGAGCGACGTCCAGCTTCGATAATAAACTCATCAAAAGAGATGTTTGCTTCATGGTTGGCATTGTCACTCATAGCACGGATGACTAAGACTGGAAGATTAAGGGCATGCGCTGCCTGAGCAATAGCCGCTCCCTCCATTTCAACAGCTAAAACTTCTGGGAAATGGGACTTAATCGCTTCTATCTTATCATTTCCTGCAACAAAACTATCTCCGGTAGCAATCAAACCAAGATGCCAATTCTGGTCCAATTGAGATAAACTCTCTTGGATTTTGTCAACAAAGGTTTTATCTGATTCGAAATAAAGTGGTTGTTGCGCCATTTGTCCATAAGCATAGCCAAAAGCTGTGACATCCACGTCATGATAGGCTAATTTGTCAGCAATCACGACATCCCCAACAGCAATACCTTCTGCTACTGCCCCAGCTGATCCCGTATTAATAAGAGCATCCACTTGGAAATGATCAGCTAAAATCGCCACACTCATAGCAGACATGACCTTACCAATTCCACTTTCTACAAGAACGACTTCATGCGAGGCAATTGTTCCTGTGTGATAGGTATTACCTAAAACAACTTGCTTCTGGGCATTGTCTAAATGCTGGACCAGATACGCCAGTTCTTCTGGCATAGCCGCAATAATTCCTATTTTCATTTCAATTCCTTTTCTATTACAACAGTTTCATTGCTAACACAAGCAAAATCAAGAGAAAAATGACTGCAAATAATATTTTGTTTAACTTAGAATTGAAGACATTTCTCTTGGTATTCTCAATGCGACGGCTTTTATGAATAGACGGTTCGACCTGAATCTTCAAGGTTTCCTGACTAAAGCCATGTTCCTTAGGATTGGCATAACCAAAACGGGAAGAAGAGGTTGGTAAAATCTTGGTTTCCTCATCATCCAGCAAAGGAGGACCTGAAATTTTTTCGCCTCTATTAGCTCTTTCAATCATTTCATCCGTTAATAAAGGTTTACCCATACTGACCTCCTCTATTTTTTATGCAATTCCCAATACTGTACAGCCATAATTGTCTTGGCATCACAAATATGACCTGATTGGATCAATTCCTTAGCTTCTTCTAGGCTCACTTCAAGGACTTCTAAGGTCTCGTCCTCGTCCTGCGAGCGCGGATTTTCCACCTTTGTCAAATCGCTGGCTAGGTATAGTTTTAACTTTTCATTACAAAATCCAATGGCTGAGTAAAAATCGTACAAGAGTTCTAATTTCCCTGTATAGGCTGTTTCTTCCTCTAATTCACGCAGGGCTGCTGCGACAGGGTCTGTGTTTTCTCCTACTTCCAATTTTCCAGCTGGAATTTCGTAAGAGACAGCCTCGATGGCTTTACGGTACTGCTTGACCAAGATGAGTTTTTGTTCATCTGTTACAGCTAAAACGCAGACAGCTCCATTGTGGAAAATCAAATCGCGTTGGGCAGTTCCCTTGCCTTCTGGTAATTCAACCTGATCTTGAACCAGTTTAAATATTGGTCCTTGATAGATTTCTTTACGGCTTAGTGTTTTTTCTTCAAATTCCATGATAGGCTCCTACTGATTCTTAGGATGATGAGGAAGATGTATTGCATATTCGTCTTTATTAACCTGACGACCACGACCAATAGCAATGGCATCCGCTGGAACATCTTTAGTAATAGTTGAACCAGCTCCAACGAGGGAATTGTCACCTAACTCAACTGGCGCAATAATGGTTGAATTTGAACCCACAAAGACATTGTTACCGATGACTGTCTTGTATTTGTTTTTGCCATCATAGTTGACTGTAATGGTTCCTGCACCAAAATTAACCTTGCTACCCACTTCACAGTTTCCGATATAAGTCAAATGACCAGCCTTAGTATTCTCGCCGATAGAAGAACCTTTAACCTCAACAAAGTTTCCAATATGGACTTGGGCACCCAGACTTGAACCTGGACGAATGTGGGCATAAGGACCGACTGTCACACCGTCTGCAACACTGCTTTCCTCAATCATAGAGTTGGTAATAACAGCTCCTGCTCCGATTGTGCTATCCACTACATAAGTACCGTTAGTCAGAACAGTCTCAGCACCAATTTTCGTTTGCCCTTTCAAGGTAACATTGGATTCGATTTGAACTTCAGGAGCAATCTCAACATCAATATCGATATAAGTTGCTTCTGGATTGACAAAGCTAACACCGTTGACCATGTGCTGATGATTGATGCGACGACGCATAACTGACTCAGCAGTCGCAAGAGCCACACGGTCATTTACCCCAAGACTTTCATCAAAATCTTTCAAAGTATAAGCGCCAACTTTTTCACCAGATTCACGGAAAATGCCAATGACATCTGTAATATAGTATTCACCTTGAGCGTTATTGGTATTGATATTTTTCAAAGCCTCAAATAAACGCTCATTATCAAAAACGTAAGTTCCAGTGTTGATTTCCTTGATTTGCTTTTCAAAATCTGTGGCATCCTTCTGCTCAACAATGCGAAGAACCTCAGCATTATCATTACGAACAATTCGTCCATAGCCAAAAGGAGTATCTGTTTCAGCAGTCAAGATAGTGGCCACATTTTTATGATTGATGTGGAAATCAATCAAGTTTTTCAAGCTTTCACCAGTGATTAAAGGAGTATCTCCTGCAATAACCAAGGTGTGACCTGACAAACCTTCTAAGATAGGCTCTGTCATCATAACTGCATGGCCAGTCCCTAACTGTTCAGATTGAGTCACAAATTCTGTCTGTCCAGCCAAGACCTGCTCAACCAATTCTGCCTTGTGTCCTACAACTGTTACTGTCTTTTCAGGCTGGATAGCTCCCACACTACGGAAAACATGTTCCAACATAGAAATACCCGCAACCTTGTGCAACACTTTTGGCAAATCAGATTTCATGCGAGTCCCTTTACCCGCTGCTAAAATAATGGCATAATTTGACATAATCTTCTCTTTTCTCTAGAAATTCCCTTTTATTATACCATATTTCAAATCATTCCGCGCTCTTGAATGAAAAAATGCTCTAAAGTCCTTTCTTAACCCATTTTTTGAGTATTTTTTTTGATTTTTTTTCATTTTTAAGGTAAAATTATGAGATATGAGAAAGAAAATTAATCCGCTTATTTTATTTGGTTTTTTTGGGATTTTGATTTTCATTTTAATCCTGAATCGCCCTCGTTTTGAGGACCATCCTGTAAAAACAAAGTCAAATATCGCGCAAGTAGAAACGCAAGCGCTACACAATATAGATAAACCGGTAATTGATGTTTCTGGTTGGCAACGTCCTGAGGAAATAAATTACGATACTCTGTCCCAAAACATTTCTGGAGCTATCGTTCGTGTACATAGTGGCGCTCAGTCTTTAAAAGAAAACGATGCTTCCTTTGTTAATGGCGTAGATAAGGCCTTTAAAACCCATATTACCGAGTTTCAAAAACGAAATGTCCCAGTTGGTGTCTATGCCTTTGTAGCTGGAAAAAGTGTCCAAGAAATGGAAAAGGCTGCTGAAGTTTTTTATAACGCTTCATCGCCATACAGCCCTAGTTACTATTGGCTAGATGTGGAAGACAAAACCATGTCCAATATGAACGAAGGTGTTGAAGCCTTTCGAGCAAAACTAGAATCACTTGGTGCTAAAAATATTGGCATCTACGTTGGGGTCTACTTCATGGAAGAACACAGTATTGATACAGACAAGTTTACGTCTGTTTGGATTCCTTCCTATGGTTCTGACTCAGGATTTTACGAAGCTACTCCTAAGACTGATTTAGATTACGACATTCACCAATACACATCTAAAGGAAAAATTGCTGGCTTTGACCACGATTTGGATATCAACGTCATCTCTTCCTTCAAAAACAAAGAAGAAACCTTTAGAAAACTCTTTTTAAAACCTTAAAAGCATTTGTTTATCATTTGCTTTTTCTTTTTGTGTTTGATTGTGATACAATATAGTAAGGATTTTTTGAAATAGAAATAGTTGGAGGAACAATATGCTCTCATGGTTAGCACGTGTTATTAAAGGGATTGTGATTGCTCTTGGATTTATTCTACCAGGAATTTCCGGAGGGGTTCTAGCAGCAATCTTAGGAATCTATGAACGAATGATTGGCTTTCTGGCCCATCCCTTTAAAGACTTTAAAGAAAATGTTTTGTACTTTATTCCAGTAGCCATCGGTATGCTTCTGGGAATCGGCTTATTTTCTTACCCGATTGAATACCTGCTTGAAAATTATCAGGTCTTTGTCTTATGGAGCTTTGCGGGCGCCATCATTGGTACAGTTCCTAGCCTCCTCAAAGAATCAACTCGAGAATCTGATCGAGACAAGATTGATTTAGCTTGGTTCTGGACAACCTTTATCATTTCTGGATTAGGACTCTATGCCTTAAATTTTGTCGTTGGAACCTTAAGTGCCAGCTTTCTGAATTTCGTCCTAGCAGGTGCACTGCTGGCTCTTGGCGTATTAGTTCCTGGCCTCAGCCCATCAAACCTACTTTTGATTTTGGGTCTTTATGCTCCTATGTTGACTGGTTTTAAAACCTTTGACCTCTTGGGAACCTTCTTCCCGATTGGAATCGGGGCAGGTGCAACTCTCATTATTTTTTCAAAATTGATGGATTATGCCTTAAACAACTACCACTCACGCGTTTATCATTTCATCATCGGTATCGTCCTATCAAGTACCCTTTTGATCTTAATTCCAAATGCAGGAAACGCTGAAAGTATCCAATACACTGGTATTTCTCTTGTTGGGTATGTCATCATCGCCTTCTTCTTTGCGTTGGGAATTTGGCTTGGTATTTGGATGAGCCAATTGGAGGATAAGTATAAATAATGGCAAAAAAAGTTAAAATCAAAAAAACATTGGTGGAACAAATCCTGTCTAAAGCAGGTATCCCACATCAGGGTATTCAAATCAATGCCCTGGAAGGAGAGCTTCCTCAAGGTTATGAACGAGATCAGATTTTCAAAACCTTGGCTCTTTTGGGAGATAAAACAGGACCGATTATCGGAATTGTCCCTATCACTCAACACTTGTCGGAAAAGAAACTATCCAAAATTTCAGGCAATAAAAAAGTGAGCATGATTCCACAAAAGGACTTGGAAAAAACAACAGGTTATATTCATGGAGCCAATAATCCCGTCGGAATTCGTCAGAAACACAATTATCCCATTTTTATCGATAAGATCGCTCTAGACTTGGATCAAATGATTGTCTCTGCAGGCGAAGTTGGTCACAGCATTATCGTCGTACCACAAGACTTGGCTAGTTTTGTAAAGGCTGACTTTGTAGATATCTTGGAGGACAGCAAGTAATGAAACTCTACTTTATCCGCCACGGTCGTACAGTCTGGAACCAAGAAGGTCGCTTTCAAGGTGCCAGTGGAGATTCTCCCCTTCTTCCTGAATCCATTGAAACCCTAAAACAACTTGGCCAGTATCTCAAGGAAATTCCTTTTGATCAGATTTATTCAAGTGATTTATCTCGAGCGGTCAAATCTGCTGAGATTATTCAAAGTCAACTCCAGACTCCCTGTCCTTTAGAAAGCGTTCCTAACCTCCGTGAATGGCAGCTGGGAAAGTTGGAAGGTTTGAAAATTGCAACCTTGGAAGCTATTTACCCACAACAAATCAAAGCTTTTCGATCTAATCTTGCTCAATTTGACACTCAAATGTTCGGAGCCGAATCCCTCTATAGCACCACGCAACGGACCATCCAATTTATCAAATCATTAAAAGATAGTCCAGCTGAGCGTATTCTAATTGTCGGTCACGGTGCCAATCTTACTGCCAGTCTTCGTACTCTTCTAGGATATCAAGAACCACTTCTTCGTAAAGATGGCGGTCTAGCAAATGCCAGCCTGACAATTCTAGAAACCCATGATTTTGAAACATTTACTCTCGATACTTGGAATGATACTTCCTATCAATAACAGAACTTGATTTTAGCGTCAAGTTCTTTTTAGTTTTGAAAGATTATCCGTGAATTTCTTGGCTATTTATGATAAAATGGGAGTATCGCAAAAAATGACTCATCGTATTCAATTTTGAGTAAAACTAGGAGGATCCCATGTCAACAGAACATATGGAAGAACTAAATGACCAGCAGATCGTTCGCCGTGAAAAAATGGCTGCGCTTCGTGAACAAGGAATCGATCCTTTCGGAAAACGCTTTGAACGCACTGCAAATTCACAAGAATTAAAAGATAAATTTGCTGACCTTGATAAAGAACAATTACATGATAAAAATGAAACAGCTACTATCGCAGGACGCTTGGTAACCAAACGTGGTAAAGGTAAAGTAGGTTTTGCCCACCTTCAAGACCGCGAAGGTCAAATCCAGATCTACGTTCGTAAGGATGCTGTCGGTGAAGAAAATTACGAAATCTTCAAAAAAGCAGACCTTGGTGACTTCCTTGGTGTCGAAGGCGAAGTCATGCGTACAGATATGGGAGAACTCTCTATCAAGGCAACCCACATTACACACTTGTCTAAGGCACTTCGCCCACTTCCAGAGAAATTCCACGGTTTGACAGACGTTGAAACAATTTACCGTAAACGTTACCTTGACTTGATTTCTAACCGTGAAAGCTTTGAGCGCTTTGTCACTCGTTCAAAAATCATCTCTGAAATCCGTCGTTACCTTGACCAAAAAGGATTCCTTGAAGTGGAAACACCTGTTCTTCATAATGAAGCCGGTGGTGCTGCTGCCCGTCCATTTATCACCCACCACAATGCCCAAAACATTGATATGGTTCTTCGTATCGCGACTGAGCTTCACTTGAAACGCCTTATCGTTGGTGGTATGGAACGTGTCTATGAAATTGGCCGTATCTTCCGTAACGAAGGAATGGACGCTACTCATAACCCTGAATTTACTTCTATCGAAGTCTACCAAGCTTATGCAGACTTCCAAGACATCATGGACTTGACGGAAGGCATTATTCAACATGCTGCTAAATCAGTCAAAGGCGATGGCCCAGTCAACTACCAAGGTACTGAAATCAAAATCAATGAACCATTTAAACGTGTTCACATGGTGGATGCTATCAAAGAAATTACTGGTGTTGATTTCTGGCAAGACATGACTTTGGAAGAAGCCAAAGCTATCGCTGCTGAGAAGAAAGTTCCAGTTGAGAAACACCACACTGAAGTTGGTCACATTATCAATGCCTTCTTTGAAGAGTTTGTTGAAGAAACTTTGATCCAACCAACCTTTGTCTATGGACATCCAGTAGCTGTATCTCCACTGGCTAAGAAAAATCCTGAAGACGATCGCTTTACTGACCGCTTCGAGCTCTTCATCATGACTAAGGAGTACGGTAATGCATTTACTGAGTTGAACGATCCAATCGACCAGCTTAGCCGTTTTGAAGCCCAAGCTAAAGCTAAAGAACTTGGTGATGATGAAGCAACAGGTATCGATTATGACTACATCGAGGCTCTTGAATACGGTATGCCACCAACAGGTGGTTTGGGAATCGGTATCGACCGTCTCTGCATGCTCCTAACTGACACAACCACTATCCGTGATGTATTGCTCTTCCCAACAATGAAATAAACGCTTATCCTCTGGCTCTTGCCAGGGTTTTTTTGATGCAAAAAGAGACTGAGGAAAAACTCAATCTCTACTTTTCACTTCTTTTGTTGCCACATCTTCTCCAAACCATTTTTGGCTGATTTCCTGGAACTTCCCTTCTTGATGTAGTTCAACAAAGGATTGATTTAAAGCTTGCAGTAATCTTTTGTCAGCAGGTCTGACACCTACAGCAAAAGATTCACTCTCAAATCCAGCTGAAAAGACATTATAGTCATTTAATATTCCTTCATACTGAAGATAATAATTGGCATACACTCGGTCAATCAACAAGGCATCAATCCGATCATTCTTCAAATCAATTAAGGCTTCATTGAAACTCTGGTATTGATTGGCCTTCTGGTCTTTGACACGATTTTTCAGTAAATCTGGCTGGGCTTCAAAGTCTAAATAACCAGAGGAACCTGCTTGGGCTCCCAAGGTCTTATCCTTCATATCCTCTACTGAACGAATTTGCTGGCTTTTCTTCGTAACTAGTACTTGCTGATTTTCCATATAAGGAATGCTAAAGGTAACCTTTTCTCGGCGTTCATCAGTGGCAGAATAGCCATTCCAAATGGCGTCTATGGTTCCATTTTGCAGTTCCGTCTCCTTCATATCCCAGTCGATTGGCTGAAATTGAACCTTAAAACCTAATTTTTCAGAGACAGCTTGTGCTAAGTCAATATCAAAGCCTGTATATTGGCCATTCTTTTCTTCAAAACCCATGGGTACAAAGGTATTATCAAAACCAATGGTTATACTCCCCTGCTCTTGGTACTTATCCCAGTTATCCTTCTTAGGATCACTAGCCTTCTGAGTACAAGCTGTTAAAAAGAGAGTCAGGAGCGAAACCAATACCAAAGTAATTTTCTTATTAGTCATCGGCACCTCCTACTTGGACTCAACCTTGAGAATCTGATCTGCGATA
This sequence comes from bacterium, assembly GCA_905221165.1. Lineage (GTDB taxonomy): Bacteria > Bacillota > Bacilli > Lactobacillales > Streptococcaceae > Streptococcus. The sequence continues at coordinate 72,445 of CAJNCC010000007.1, read as the reverse complement.
TTTTCAGCGAACTGTAAATCGTGGGTAACGACAATCTGCGTCATGCCAAGTTCCTTATTTTGCAAGATTAACTTTTCAACTTCCAAGCGTAATTCCGGATCCAGGGCAGAAGTCGGCTCATCATAACCTATGATTTCTGGGTCAATCATCATAGCACGCGCCAAGGCTACCCGTTGCTTTTGCCCACCTGATAGTGAGAATGGATAGGCGTCTGCGTGCCCTGCCAGTCCTAACTGTTCCAAAAGCATTCGCGCCTTCTTCTCAGCCTCTTCCTGCTTCATTCCCATGGTTTTTACAGGAGATAAGGTCAAATTGTCTAGAACTGATAAATGAGGAAACAGTTGAAAATCTTGGAATACAAATCCCAGTAGATTTCGTTTCTCCAATTCATCCAGTTCTAAAGGTTCTCCATTATAAAAAATTTGCCCTGAATCAATGGTTTCAAGACCTGCGAGCATGCGCAAGAGGGTTGTCTTACCTCCACCAGAAGGTCCTACAATGGCCAGGATTTGTTTTTCAGGAATCTTTAGACTGAAATTGGACAAAATTTGCTTTTGACCAAAACCCTTATTGATATTTCGTAATTCTAACATAGCAGCCTCCTATCTATAGTAATTGTACTTCTTCTCAACTTTTTTGGCAAGAATGGTCACAATCCCAATCAAAATCAAGTAAATAGCACCTGCCAAGAACATGGGAACCAGGCTAGCGTCACGGTTGGCAGCTGTTCGACTCGCTAAGATAAGGTCTGAAATTCCTAGAGCATAGACCAGAGAAGTATCCTTGACCAAACTCATAACCTCATTAAAGACACTAGGGAGAACAATCTTGATCACCTGTGGTAAGATAATATAGCGCACTGTGTCAAAAGGATTAAACTTCAAAACCTTAGCAGCCTCATATTGACCTTTAGGAATGGTATCAATCCCTCCACGGAAGATTTCAGCAAAGTAAGCTGCATAATTCAAAACAAAGGCAATAATAGCCGCAGGAAGGCGATCCAAACGAATCCCAATATTTGGCAGCACATAATAGATAAAAATCAATTGCAAGAGCAAGGGTGTTCCCCGCATAATCCAAATATAAATATTAATCAGATGATGGAGGGCCTTCCAATGGACTTGCAAGGCAAAGGCAATCAAAACGCCCAAGGGAATAGAAAAAATCAAGACCAGTGCAAAAACCTGCAAAGTCATACTTGCACCGCTCAATAAACTCGGTAATATCTCAAACAAATAAGACATACTGCACCTCCTAAAAATAATTGTTCCTATTATAGCATAAATAAACAAAATAACCAAGAATTTTTGTAAAAAAATTCTTTTTGAAAAAGAAAAACTATATCTATCAAAAATGATTAGATACAGTTTTTAAAAATATATTCTTACAATCTCTCATACAGTTCTTGCATTTGCACATCATCTGGAACTAGTTTTAAGTAAGCTTGGGCATTGACTTTGGCTTCCTCAAAGTAGCCCAATTCACGCAAGAGATAGATATAGTGTTCCAGAAACTCTGGATTGTCCTTTAAATCTCCTACCAACTCTTGATAATGCTCGTAGCCAGAATCCAAATCGTCCATTTCTTGATAGGAACGAGCAATCATCCACTTGGTCAAAAGATTTTCTGGCTCATCACTTTGTAAGTCTAGAATGTCCTCATAACGTTCCTGTTCTAGATAAATAGTAGCTAAACGGAGTAAGATTTCTTCCGTATCCTCAGCGTCTGCTTTAGCAGTAAGGAGGTAATTTTCTGCACCACTGGCATCATGTAATTCATAAGAAAATTGTGAAGCTGCTAACAAGAGTCTTGTTTCAAAAGGATTTTTCTCCAAACCTTGCTTAGCAATACGCAGGGCTTCTTGAACCTGATGTTCCTTATGTAAGGCATGACTGTAACCATACTCATATCCTTCAAAGTCAGGTGAAATGGTATCAAGTTGCTTAAAGTAGAGGACAGCTTTTTGGTATTCTTCTTGATCAAAGTAAAGACTGGCCAACTCAAAAGCTGTTAGGTCATCGTATTCTAACTCCAGGGCTTTTTCTAAAAACTCTGTAGCTGTTTCAAATTTCCCCAACTGTGCGTAGGCAAAGCCAATTCGTTGATAGGTAGAAATGCCTGTTTGCTCATAAATAGTACGATTATCTAACTGGGCATAGCCTTGAATGGCCTCTTGATGATTTTCCAACTCACTATCCAACTCTGCTAATCCCAATATCAAGAGAGGATCTTCTGAGTAAGTCAAGGCTTCCAATAATTTCTCACGCGCCACATCTGTCAAACCTTCCAGCTGGTAGAGGTCTGCCTTCAGAGCCAAAGACGACACATACCAGTCACTGTCGGATTGTATTTCCTCTAGATAGGCAAAGGCTTCTTCAATTTGACCATCTTCGCTAGCAATAGCTGCTAAATTAAGATTAACCTCTGGAAAATCCTCTACGATTTTCAGGTAAATTTCCTTGGCCTGAGGATAAAAACCAATCCCTTCTAGATAGGTGGCTAACTCATACAGAAGGTCACTTGAATCATTTTCTAAAGCTTTGACGAAATAATGTTCTGCCTTAACTAAATCTTGCTCTTCCAAAGCCTGTAACATCTGTTGACTATTGTTCACTCTTTACTTCCTCTCCTTCTAGTTCATATAGGCCACTGACTACCTTATACCATTCGAAAATGGCTGAAATGACAACTTTAGCAGAAGCATAAACCGGAATACCGAGTAAAACTCCCCAGATACCAAACATGGATCCTGAAGTTAATAAAACAAAGAGAACATTAATGGGATGGATGTTTAATTGACTTCCCAAAATCAATGGAGAGACAAAACGGCCTTCAATAGTCTGTTCTACGATAAAGACAATCACTACTTTTAAAAGCATGACTGGCCCAGCAATCAAGCCCAATACTAGGGCAGGAAGCATGGCTAAGAAGCTACCCAAATAAGGAACCAGATTTAAAATACCAGCAGTAACCCCCAAAGTAACCGCATAACGTAGACCAATAATCTTGAAGAAAATCATAAACATTACCGCAACAATAATAGCCACTGTTACTTGTCCTCGAACATAGTTGGACAACTGTTGATTCACATCTGATAAAACCTGTCCAACAGGTTCTTTCAATTTCGTTGGCATGAATTGGGTCAAATAGTGACGTAGGCCTTTTCCATCACGTAAGAGATAAAAGAGCATGAACGGAACGATAATCAAGGCAATAATCACTTGAGAAGCCCCGCTAATAAAGGCGCTCACCCAGTTGACTGCCTGAGAAGAAACTTTACTTGCCCAAACTGTAGCCTGACTTGAAAAGTTTGTCAAAACTTGTTCTAACTGAGGTCTGAAATCATCTGGTAAACGCTTGGTTACCAAATCGTCAATAACCCTGTCAGCATCTTCAAGGTAGACTGGAACATTCCTTGCAAAACTTAAAACCTGACGTTGCAGATTTGGAATAGCTACTGCCAATCCCCAAATGATAAAGATGGCGATAATCACAAAGACAATACTGATTGCGATGACACGATTAACATTATGCTTCTCCAACCAATCAACAATAGGATTCAATAAATAGTATAGTAAACCAGATAGAATGACTGGCAACATCACAACTGCCAAGAAATCTAAAACAGGTGAAAATAAGAAACTAATCTTACTTAAAATAAAAAGATTCAGTCCCAATAATAAGGTTACCAAAAATACAGTTATTGCTTTGTTATCCAAAAACCACTTGAAAAACCAAGATAGGCTAAAATGTTTCTCTTTTTGTTCCATAAATAATTCCTTTCTGTCATTCTTTCATTATACCATTTTTAAATCAAAATAACTCTTTTTTAAAGTGCTTACATACCATTGAATTGTACCGCATATCATATTGTGAATCTATTTTGTGATATAATAGTATTATCTTTATAAAGAGGTATAATCATGAAAGAAACTGTTTATTTTGGAACTTACACACGTCGTACTTCCCAAGGGATTTACAAGGCAGACTTCGATACAGAAACTGGTCAGCTTTCAAATCTAGAACTTTTTGCAGCTGAGCCAAGTCCAACCTACCTTGCATTTGACCATCACCAACATTTATACACTGTTGGTAGTCAAGACGATAAGGGTGGAATTGCAGCCTATCAAACTAATGGTACCTTATTAAATCACGTCGTTGAAAAAGGAGCTCCCCACTGTTATGTTTCCGTTGATGAAGAGCGTGATTTGGTTTACGCGGCAAACTACCACAAGGGACAGGTCCTTGTTTATAAACGTCAGGAAGATGGTCGTCTTCTACTTTGTGATGTTGATCAACACAGTGGCCAAGGTCCACATGAAAATCAAGCTTCTCCACATGTTCACTATACAGATTTAACACCTGACCACTATCTAGTGACCTGCGACTTGGGTACTGACCAAGTAATTACTTATGATCTTGATCCAGAAGGAAAATTATCTAAGCTCTATACCTATCATAGCCAGCCAGGAGCAGGCTCACGCCATATTATTTTCCATAACCATTATAAAATCGCTTATCTCATTTGCGAACTCAATAGCACTATCGAGGTTCTAATCTACGATGGTGTTGGCGAATTTGAACGCATGCAAGTCATTTCAACTCTACCAGACGGTTATGAAGGCTTTAATGGTACTGCTGCTATTCGTCTCTCTAAAGATGGTAAATACCTCTACGCTTCTAACCGTGGTCATGATTCTATCGCAGTTTATACAATTCTTGCGGACGGTAGCTTAGAGTTGTTAGAAATCGTTCCGACACATGGTCAGACTCCACGTGATTTTGATTTGACACCGGATCAAGAATTTGTCATTGCTGTCCATCAGGACTCTGACAATGCAACCGTTTTTAAACGCAATTCTGAAACTGGACGTCTAGCAGAACTTTCTAATGACTTCCATGTACCAGAAGCAGTCTGCATCAGTTTTGCCCCTTAAGAAAACATAAAAAATGAACTTGGTAACTCAAGTTCATTTTTTTCTTATAGTCTATTCCCGACATTAATACGGTTAATGGCACGTTGCAGTGCAATCTTCGCACGACGTTCTTGGTCAATCAAGTGTTTGTCTTGTGCTTCTTCAATTTCACGCTCTGCTCGAAGTTTGGCACGTTCTGCACGACTAACGTCGATATCACGAGCACGTTCTGCAGAGTCAGCAACAATTGTGATAACGCCATTGGCAACTTCGATAACACCTCCGTTTACTGCAATCCAGTTCACGTGATTTTCATCATCAATACGTTTTACCTTTACTTCATCGACTGCTAAAACCGCAATCATATTTTCATGTCGTGGCAAGATCCCCATCTCACCATCCAGAGTTCGAACCGATACATAGCTGGCATGGTGATCATAGACGAGACCATCTGGTGTCACGATCTGGACAGTTAACTGAGCCATAGATCACCTCTTAAAATCCCATTTTTTCAGCTTTTGCAATCACATCTTCGATAGAACCTACACCACGGAAGGCATCTTCTGGCAAGTGGTCATGTTTACCATCAAGGATTTCCTTAAAGCCACGTACAGTTTCAGCAACTGGAACATAAGAACCTGGCTGACCAGTAAATTGTTCCGCAACGTTGAAGTTTTGTGACAAGAAGAACTGGATACGACGGGCACGAGCAACCAAGGTCTTTTCTTCATCAGAAAGCTCATCCATACCAAGGATAGCAATGATATCTTGCAACTCATGGTAACGTTGAAGGACACGTTTTACTTCTGCAGCAACTGCGTAGTGCTCTTCTCCAACGATTTCAGGTGCCAAGGCACGTGAGCTTGAAGCAAGTGGGTCAACGGCTGGGTAGATACCCAATTGTACCAACTTACGTTCCAAGTTAGTTGTTGAGTCTAAGTGAGCGAAGGCTGTTGCTGGCGCTGGGTCAGTATAGTCATCCGCTGGCACATAGATAGCCTGGATAGAGGTTACAGAACCCTTTTTAGTTGATGTAATACGCTCTTGCAATTGACCCATTTCCGTAGCAAGTGTTGGTTGGTAACCAACGGCTGACGGCATACGCCCCAAAAGGGCAGATACTTCAGAACCAGCCTGAGTGAAACGAAAGATATTATCGATAAAGAGAAGCACGTCTTGGCCTTCTACATCACGGAAGTATTCAGCGATTGTCAAACCAGTAAGGGCAACACGCATACGTGCTCCTGGTGGCTCATTCATCTGACCAAATACCATGGCTGTTTTCTCGATAACACCTGATTCTTTCATTTCCCAGTAAAGGTCGTTCCCTTCACGAGTACGTTCCCCAACACCGGTAAATACTGAAATACCACCGTGTTCTTGGGCAATGTTGTGAATCAATTCTTGGATCAAGACAGTTTTACCAACTCCGGCACCACCGAAAAGTCCAACTTTACCACCTTTAAGGTAAGGGGCAAGAAGGTCGATAACCTTAATCCCCGTTTCAAGGATTTCAGAAGAGGTAGACAACTCATCAAAAGTTGGAGCTTTTTTATGAATTGGCTGACGCTCTGCATCTTCTGTAAAAGGAGCTTCCAAGTCAATGGTATCTCCCAAAACGTTGAAGACACGTCCCAAAGTTTCTTTACCTACTGGTACAGAGATTGGACGACCTGTGTCCAATACTTCCATTCCACGAGTCAAACCATCTGTTGATTCCATGGCGATAGTACGAACCATACCATCTCCCAACTCTAAGGCTACTTCAAGGACGATTTTTGTTTTTCTTTCGTCATTTTTGTAGACGACAAGTGCATTGTTAATCTCAGGAAGTTTTTCCCCTGCTGCAAACAAGACGTCTACAACGGGACCGATAACCTGAGCAATTTTACCTGAACTCATCTCCTTCTCCTATTCTATATAAGATACTGTCGGTTCCTAGTTTAACTAGGTCCTAAGTTCATTTTCATACGAGCTGGACTAGAGCCTATTCTAAGGCACTAGCTCCTGCTACGATTTCTGTAATTTCTTGTGTAATCGCCGCCTGTCTGGCACGGTTATACTGAATTGTCAAATCATTGATAACTTTCTTAGCATTATCTGTCGCTGTTTGCATGGCTGTCATACCAGCAGCATTTTCAGCTGTCTTAGCATCGATAATAGCCCCGTAAATCATACTTTCTGCAAACTGAGGCAACAACTGCTCCAAAATTTCTTCTCGGCTAGTTTCCAATTCAAAGGTCAAGCTGTAACTGTCATCTGCTTCATTTGGATCCAAGTCAACAATTGGAAGCATTTGTTCCACACGCATTTGACTAGTTAGCGTATTGACATGGTGGTTATAGCAGACATAGAGTTCATCAAAAAGTTCATTTTGGTACATTTCAACAGTTTTTGAAATAATCTTACGGACTTCATCAAAGCTTGGTTGATCTGCCAAGCCACGTAGTTCATAAAGTGGTTGAATACCACGAGCTTTAAAGAAATCAGCTCCCATTCCACCAATACAGATCATTTCAAACCCTTTACCGTCTGGATGGTATTCTTCTTTCAGCTCCATAACGGCTTTCAAAATAGAAGAATTATAACCTCCAACCAAACCGCGGTCTGAAGTAATGACGATATAACCTGTCTTCTTAACTGGACGACTAATCAACATCGGATTGGTTGAACTGCCGGCTCCATTACCATGAAGAATATCCGTCAAAAGTTTACGAACTTTCTGAGCATAAACTTGGAAGTTGCGAGCAGCTTCTTCAGAACGACCTAGCTTAGCAGCTGATACCATCTGCATGGCATTAGTAATTTGACTCGTATTTTTTGTTGAGGCGATTTTTGTTTTAATATCATTTAGAGATACTGCCATCTGACACCTCTATTCTTATTGGAAGCTGGTTTGATTGAGAAACTCTGTAATCGCAGCATCCAAGACTGCTTCTTCTGGCAAGTCTTTTGTATCACGAATGGTTTCCAAAATCTCTGGATGTTGAGCATCAAAGAAGGCATGGAACTCTTCCTCAAAACGAACAATTTCATCTACTGGAACAGTATCCAAGAAACCATGTGTCAAAGCATAGAGAATGGTTACTTGTTTCTCAACAGGTAATGGTTTGTGAACAGGTTGTTTCAAGACTTCAACTGTACGACGTCCACGGTTCAACTTAGCCTGTGTTGCCGCATCCAAGTCAGAACCAAACTTAGTGAAAGCTTCCAACTCACGGTATGAAGCAAGGTCGATACGAAGTGTACCAGCAACCTTTTTCATGGCTTTGATTTGTGCAGAACCACCTACACGAGATACAGATGAACCCGCGTCAATGGCTGGACGAATACCCGCATTGAAGAGACCATCACCAAGGAAGATTTGTCCATCAGTGATTGAAATCACGTTAGTTGCGATATAGGCAGAGATATCTCCTGCTTGTGTCTCGATAAACGGTAGGGCTGTAATAGATCCACCACCAAGTTCATCAGAAACTTTAGCTGAGCGCTCAAGCAAACGGCTGTGAAGGTAGAAAACATCCCCTGGGAATGCTTCACGACCTGGAGGACGACGAAGCAAGAGAGACAGTTCACGATAAGCTACCGCTTGTTTTGAAAGATCATCATAAACGATCAAAACATGCTTACCTTGGTACATAAATTCTTCCGCCATGGCAACCCCAGCATAAGGAGCTAGGAAAAGCAATGGAGATGGTTGTGAAGCAGAGGCTGTCACAACGATTGTGTAATCCAAGGCACCGTACTGACGTAGTGTTTCTACTTGCGTACGAACTGTTGATTCTTTTTGTCCAATCGCTACGTAGATACAGATCATATCTTGACCTTTTTGGTTCAAGATTGTATCAATCGCAATGGTTGTTTTCCCTGTCTGACGGTCACCGATAATCAACTCACGTTGACCACGACCAATCGGTACAAGGGCGTCAATAGCTTTCAAACCAGTTTGCAATGGTTCTGATACAGACTTACGTTGCATAACACCAGGAGCTGGCGCTTCTACTGGACGAGTTTTGTCAGTGTGGATTTCTCCAAGACCGTCAACTGGACGACCAAGTGGGTCCACAACACGACCAATCAGACTTTCACCTACTGGGACTTCCATGATTTTCCCTGTACGTCGGATTGTATCGCCTTCACGGATATCTGTAAAGTCACCCAGAATGATAATACCAACGTCTGTTGACTCCAAGTTTTGAGCCATACCATAAGAGCCGTTTTCAAAAATCAACAACTCTCCACTCATGGCATTTTCAAGGCCGTGAGCACGCGCGATACCGTCCCCGATATAGGTTACAACACCTGTTTCAGTCACATCAAAATTGGGTTTGAAATTTTCAATTTGTTGCTTAATTAAAGCGCTGATTTCTTGTGCGTTAATTGCCAAAAGAACACCACTTTCTATTTCAAATTTTCTTTAACAACTTTAAGTTGTTGTTTAATACTCACATCAATTGTCTTGTGATTGGCAAAAATGACAAAACCACCAATAAGACTTTCATCGATTTGTTCTTTTACACTCCTTACTTTAAGAGACATTTTTTTCTCAATCAAAGGGAGCAAGCGACTCTTCTGTTCATCAGTTAAAGGATGAGCTGACGTAATCGTCACTTCAAATCGATTTGTTTCTTTTTCAAGTCGGTTCAAGCAATCTACAAGAATATCATAAAAAAGATTTGCTCTGTGATTGTAGATAAGAACCTGGATAAAGTTTTGCAATAAAGTCGACACTGAATCTTGAAAGAACGCAATCGTTTTTTCCTTGTCAGACTCGTCTACAGCCACTTTTTTTAAAAAAGAAGGTAAACCAGTTTCTTCAGCAACTTGCTTGATTTGAGCTAAGTCTGAAAAGATACGGTCTTCTTCTCCTTTTTCTAAAACCAATTGGACAAAAGGCATGCTGTATTTTTCAATTACCTTTACTGTTTTCTTGTCCATTAAGCTTCTCCTAACTGATCGATATACTGATCAATGAGTTCTTTATGGGCATGACCGTCAAGGTTTTGTGAGATGATTTTACCAGCCAAGCTGATTGTCAAATCTGCTACCTCACCCTTAACGCTTTGTAAAGCTTCAGCTTTATTTTGAGCAATTTCTTGGTTCGCTTTTTCTTTCAAGCGTCCTGCTTCTAGCTTAGCATCTGCTAAAATACTAGCTTTGCTTTTCTCAGCTGTTTCTTTCGCATTCTCAATGATTGTCTTAGCTTCTTTACGGCTACCAGCCAATTCATCTTCGCGTTTCTGAGCCAATACTTCTGCTTTTTGACGTGCTTGTTCAGCTCCGTCAATATCTGCTGCAATTTTTTCTGCTCTTTGTTCGAAAATGCTAGCCAAATTTGACCAAGCGTATTTCTTAACCAAGACTAGCAAGAGAATAAAGGAACCAGCGATTAGTATAAAATCACCAAGTAATTCACCTACTGTTACATTCATAAACTACTCCTTTCTATTCTTCATCATTAATTTTATTTCCTAGGTACATTGAAGATAACAATGTAAATACATATGCTTGTACACAAGAAATAAAAACAGAAAATGCAGTCCAGATTAGATTTGTTCCAAAAGCAATAGGATACCAATAGAAGGCCTGATGAGAAAGTAGGACTAACATACTTGCCATCACTTCTCCTGCAAAGATATTACCAAAGACCCGCAATGCAAGTGAAAGGAGATTGGTAACTTCTTCTAAGAGATTCATTGGTGTCATAAAACCTGGTGTTACAAATGCTTTTAAATACTTTTTGATTCCACGACGACGAATTCCTTCTACGTGGGTCATTAAGATAATTGTAAAAGACAAGACCAAGTCAAATGACAAATTTGCTGTTGGTGAGGTCCAAAGATTTACACCATCTGTAGTCTGAATTCTAGCCATTAAGCCAATATTATTTGCAATGGCCATAAATAGGAATAAACAGAAATAAAAGAGAGAATAATCCTTTATCATTGGACCAAGGTTTGATTTTGTAAATCCAACAACAAAATCAAATAAATACTCTAATACATTTTGTTTTCCTGTGGGTCTCAAAGTCATATTTCGAGTTGCCCAATAAATAAAGCCAAAAATAAGTGCTACAGTCAACAAAGTCAAAACTACTATGGTTAAATTAAAGGTAACAGGACCAATATTGATGGTTGGATTAATACTTTCTTCCATCTAAAATCCTCCCTTTTTCAATTTATACTTCTTTTATTTGATGATAAATGAAAAGACAAGAGTAACGAAGAAAGTACCTTCAATAAAGGCAACCCCTAGGATCATCAAACTACGTAGTTCTGAGATGATATCTGGTTGGCGAGCAACTGATTTCAACAAACCGTTCATCAACATACCTTCACCAAGAGATACACCCATACAGGCAAGACATAGACCGAAAAATGTTAAATTCATGACGAATTCTCCTTTTAATTAAAATTTACTTACTTAGTTTAGTCCTAAAAATTGGATTTGTCAACTTTTTACTTACGTTGAAAGCGTTTAATGAAAATTATTTACAATTTTACTATTTTTTAGCTTATTATATAGAAAACTTTGGAAAAAACTTGTAATAAATCCGTCCATTATCTAGGTCTTTCTGAAAAATAATGAAAAAATCCGAGATGAAATCTCGGATGGAAATTAATATATTTTCTTTAACCTAATGTTCTTTTAGTAAGTAGGATTAAAGGGAAAGCAACTAGAAAGCTTTCATCCCCTACATATTTATTAAGCACGCACTGTGACGCTGGTGCCATCTTCTTTATAAAGATTGATGAGTCCTTCTTTGAGAGCTCGAACCATGTCTCCAGCTTGAACAGGTTGTGGAACCTTGATAGTCAAGAGTTCCATTGGATTAGGAGCACGGTCGATTTTATTGCCTTTGGCATCGTGTAAATCTTCGATATACGTTTCAAAATGACGGAAACCTGGACCGTAAAACTCAACTTGGTCTCCTTCATTAATCACGTTCCGTTGACGAATGGTTGCTGTTTGCGTCGCATCATCATAAGCAACGACTTCAGCAACAAACTTGTACTCAGGAATTTTACGACGAGCCCCAAACAACTGTTCATTTTCAGATGGTGTACCGTAGTAGAAACCTGTTGCCAATTCACGCTGGGCAACCTTCCACATCTCATCAATCAAGTCTTGCTTCATAGCTTCAAACTTCTCTGGACTTTCTAGATAAGCATCAACAGCTGCCTTATAGCAGTTGGTTACTGTTGATACGTAGTGAATAGACTTCATACGACCTTCAATTTTCAGACTGTCCACACCGTTTTCAATCATATCTGGAATATGGTCAATCATAGACATATCAACGGCTGACATAGAAAATTCTTCTGGGATCTCACCCTTCAAGCTCTTACGTTCTTTCCCAAATGGCATATCGTAAAGATCGTACTTCCAACGACAAGACTGAGAACACCCACCACGGTTAGCATCACGCATACTCATATGGTTTGAAAGAGTACAACGACCAGAGTAAGAAATACACATGGCTCCGTGGACAAAGGCTTCAATCTCAACATCTGTGCGTTTGCGAATTTCTGCCAATTCTTCCATTGAAACCTCACGCGCCAAAACAACACGAGTTAAGCCTAGTTCTTTCCAGAACTCAAGTGTTTCATAGTTAGTGGCACTTGCTTGGGTAGAGAGGTGGATTTCAAGACCAGGTGCTTCAGTCGCTGCAATCATAATCAAGGCTGGGTCAGACACTATAACTGCCGCGATTCCGATATCACGTAGTTTACGGAACCACTCACCAGCACCAGCCTCATTTCCTTCGTGCATAACCATGTTGGCAGCCACATAAACCTTAGCACCATACTTGGCCGCAAACTGGACGCCTTCTTCCATCTGTTCGAAAGTAAAGTTTCCGGCACGGCTACGAAGACCATAGGCCTGTCCACCGATGAAGACTGCGTCCGCACCATATTGAACAGCTACTTTCAGCTTCTCTAAAGTCCCTGCAGGTGATAAAACCTCAGGACGTTTTAATGTTTTTGTCATGTTTTCTCCTATTTGCAATATAAAAGTTTGACGTTTTTCCTTCTCATTTTATAGTAAATAAGCGATAAAATCAAGCCTAGACAGATTGTTTTGACAATTCTAATCTTTTAGGAAATCAAAAAACTAGCCTTTCTAGACTAGTTATTCTCAAGATAAAATTCAAAACGTTCGCCTACATACTGACTTTTTACGTATTCAAAAGCTGTCCCATCTTCTAGGTAGGAAACCTGAGTCAAACCAAGAATAGCATGTCCTCTTTCAACTTCCAAATAGTGAGCAATCTTTTCTTTAGCAAGACGAGCATAAATAGTCTGCTGTGATTTACCGATACGGTAGCCGTGTTTTTGCAAAGTTTGGAAGAAATGACTGGTGATTTCTTCTTTTTTAAAATTCTTAATAAATTTTTCAGGAATAGAAGCAACTTCATAAACCAGAGGAACTTTGTCGGCATAGCGAACCCGCTCCATTCGGATAATATTCTCCGTTGGAGAAATTCCTAGCTTGGCAACTTCCTGTTCATTAGGAATAGTTTTTCTGTAGGAAATAAGCTGGCTAGAGGGGACTTTGCCTTGGGACTTAACAATTTCAGTAAAACTGGTTGTCCCTCGCATCTTTTCTTGTACCCGAGTACTAGAAACAAAGGTGCCACTTCCTACGCGGCGCTCTAAGACACCTTCTTCAACTAATAGAGATACAGCTTGGCGGAGGGTCATGCGACTGACCTCAAACTGCTCTGCTAAATCTCGTTCACTAGGAAGCCTCTCCCCAATAGCCCAACGGTGATCGTCAATATCCTTTTTAATCTGATCATGGATTTTCATATAAGCAGGTAGCATATTTTCACTTCATTTCTATCTTTTCTCTATTGTACCCCAATAAACTAGAAAAAGTCAAACTTCGCCTTGTTTAGTTGGTAATTCGCCCTTATTTGTGATAGAATATTGGAAAAGATATTTCTTTTGAGAAAGGAAAAAGATGAGTAACATTTCAACTGATTTGCAAGATGTAGAAAAAATCATCGTATTGGACTATGGTAGCCAATACAACCAGCTGATTTCACGCCGTATCCGTGAGATTGGTGTTTTTTCAGAACTAAAAAGCCATAAAATTTCAGCTGCTGAAGTTCGTGAAATCAATCCTGTAGGAATTATCCTTTCAGGCGGACCAAACTCTGTATACGAAGATGGTTCATTTGATATTGACCCAGAAATCTTCGAACTTGGAATTCCTATTTTGGGAATTTGTTATGGTATGCAGTTATTAACTCATAAACTTGGAGGAAAAGTTGTTCCTGCAGGTGATGCTGGAAATCGTGAATACGGTCAATCAACTCTAACTCACACACCATCAGCTCTTTTTGAATCAACACCAGACGAGCAGACTGTTTTGATGAGCCATGGTGATGCGGTTACTGAGATTCCTGCTGATTTTGTTCGTACTGGAACTTCAGCTGACTGTCCATATGCAGCCATTGAAAACCCAGATAAACACATTTACGGTATCCAATTCCACCCAGAAGTTCGCCATTCTGTATACGGGAATGATATCCTTCGTAACTTTGCCCTTAACATCTGTAAGGCTAAAGGCGACTGGACAATGGATAACTTCATTGACATGCAGATCCAAAAAATCCGTGAAACAGTCGGTGATAAACGTGTTCTTCTCGGTCTATCAGGTGGAGTTGACTCATCTGTCGTTGGGGTTCTTCTCCAAAAGGCTATTGGCGATCAATTAATCTGTATCTTCGTAGACCACGGTCTTCTTCGTAAAGGAGAAGCGGATCAAGTTATGGACATGCTCGGCGGTAAGTTTGGTTTGAATATCGTCAAAGCAGACGCTGCAAAACGTTTCCTTGATAAACTTGCTGGCGTTTCTGACCCTGAACAAAAACGTAAAATCATCGGTAACGAGTTTGTCTATGTATTTGATGACGAAGCAAGCAAGCTCAAAGATGTAAAATTCCTTGCTCAAGGAACTCTTTATACTGATGTGATTGAGTCTGGAACTGATACAGCTCAAACCATCAAGTCACACCACAATGTGGGGGGTCTTCCAGAAGACATGCAGTTTGAATTGATCGAACCACTCAACACTCTCTATAAAGACGAAGTTCGTGCCCTTGGTACAGAGCTTGGTATGCCAGACCATATCGTATGGCGCCAACCATTCCCAGGACCAGGACTTGCTATCCGTGTTATGGGTGAAATCACTGAAGAGAAGCTAGAAACAGTTCGTGAGTCAGACGCTATTCTTCGTGAGGAAATTGCTAAAGCAGGTCTTGACCGCGATATCTGGCAATACTTCACAGTTAACACAGGCGTTCGTTCAGTTGGTGTTATGGGTGATGGTCGTACTTATGACTACACGATTGCAATCCGTGCGATCACTTCTATCGATGGTATGACAGCTGACTTTGCCAAAATTCCTTGGGAAGTCCTTCAAAAGATTTCTGTACGTATCGTAAACGAAGTGGACCATGTTAACCGGATCGTCTACGATATTACAAGTAAACCACCTGCAACAGTTGAGTGGGAATAAAACAATAGAATACAAAGTCCTTAGTCTACAAGTTTCTAAGGGCTTTTCTTTGGCTTCTGATGATAAAGGAGGCTCTAGTTTAAATCAAAAAGCCTTTCATCCCATATTTCTATGGTATTCGTTTCATGTGCTAAATCATCAAGATCATTGAGGACAAGACCTCCTATCACTAATTTTTGATTTCTTAAAGGGAAGCTTCGCACTAGGAACTTTATCTACTATAAATACTATTACTGTTACCTCTGCCTTGAAAATCAAATCTTATCTTACACCACAACAAATCTCGATGGCTATAGTGAGTATAAAAGTAATCCTAATATTTGCGCAATTTGTTCTCTGTTATCCTGTTACTCGCCATATTTGGAAGAAATATTTAGAGATTTGTGAGGAAATTTGGCATCAAATGGGAAGCAAGGGATTTGACCATAAACTCAAAGAAACGGTAAGACAGCATTTTGGTACAGTCAAAGAATGCCACAATCTACGTTATACAAGAGAAGTTTGCAATTCCAAAATGAAGGAAAAAATTGGGCTTGCTTTGGCACACCTGAATATCAAAAACTGCTAAATGATATCTAGGAAGCCTTTTTATTTTGCACTGAAAAGTGTTTTGATAAAGATTCAAACCCATTTTAAAGATAGTAGTACTGAAGATATAAAAAGACAAACACTAAAATGATGTTTGTCTTTGATCTGTTATTTATATTTCTCATCAACTCACTAGAGTTGAAAAATAACTTTATTTTCTTGCTACTTTCTCTTCAATATTTGTTTTAAAATTTTCTTCTGAATTTACCATCATTTTACAAAACTCACTGTAGGATGAAACCTTCTGAGGTATTTGGATAGAGAGCTTTTTAAGCAAGACTCCGTACCCCGCTACTTCTCCTATTTCACTATTTACTGACTGCTCTATACTAGGAAAAATCAATCCAGCTTTCCAAGTTTTCCCAGCTTCTAAAATATAAGAATAGGAAATTAGTTGGAACAAGTCCTCACGGTTGATTCCTTTTTCAGTGAACTCCAGTTTTTTATATTTAGCATCTAGAACAATTTTTCGTTCTCTATCATAAAAATCTGGATAGACTTTTCGTTTCCCATCAGAAAATACTAGAATGCCTCCTTTCTTTTCTTTATTTCGAGGATGTAAAAATCCTTTTGGTAACAAGGTGTAAACATACTCTTCCCAAAGCCAGGAAACATCAAAAAAAATACCGTGGATTTTTTGATCTTGGTATCCTAAACCATGCTTTTCTCTATTTAGGATCATCAGGCAAAGCTCTTGCAACTTTCTGTACTCTCGAAAATAAGCATGACGAAGAGGTTTGGTTTTATTTATTCTGATAAATTTAGCACGATCAGCTAGTTTATAAGCTGAGGTTACACGCGTAATTTCTGTCATATTTTCACGATTACTATCGAGCAGAACTCCGAAACTTTTCTGATTCTTTATGTACTCAATCGTATGTCGAATCAACTGCATGAGTGGATTATCATAAGTAAACTCTCTAGTTGTATAGGCAGTATTTCCCATAAAAGGGAGATTTTTTTTCAGATGATTTCCAACATCTAGTACACCCTTTACATGACTATCGTTATGGAAAAATCGCTGGTATTCCTTATACAGACCTTTTCGAATTGCAGCTTGTAGATACTTGGGGAAGAGATACATCAAAAGTTGATAGAGCTTATCTTCACGCGACAAAGCTACATCTAAACTAGTGAGATTGATATGAAGAACCTTTTGTAAAAGATAATGCAAAAAATGGTCATTACTCTCATTAGAAAAGCGAGAGGAAATCGTTAATCTTTCCTGACCACACCCCAGAAAACCAATCACATTTCCAGTCTTGATTTTCTGATTAACTGTTTCAAAGATTTTTTGGTCCTTCTCTAAGTCAGGAGAATTCTTCAAATCATTTGGAAAAATAAAGATATTATCCTCTCTAGAAAGGTTATCCAGTGTTCTATCAAGAAGAGCTTGACTTAGTTTGGGATATTCTGCGACAAAATCTTCTTTAGCAATTCTATGCTGATTATCAGTTATCCACATTATCATCACCAGTATCTTGCTGAAATGTTTGCTCTTTATTTGTCAGATCAAATGCTTTTTTCAATGTTGCCAGAGTTTCAGACTCTTCATAAGAACCCCGCAAGTAGTCTTCTAGGAGGGGTTTAATATAATCAGACCAGAGTAATTCATAGTCAAACTCTACATCCTTCAACTTAAGGAAATAACTTGGTCCGATATGATAATGACTGTTTAATTCCTGAACGTTTTCGATAGCAGCGTTCAAGTTTCTAAGACGAAGTTTTGCTTCTTCTGCATGGATATTCAGCTCTTTATCCAACATGCCAACTTGACTTTCAGCAGTAATTTCAACAAAACGGAAACGACGACGCATAGCAAAATCAAAGGTATCCACTGAACGGTCAATATCATTCATTGTTCCGATAATGTAAACATTTTCGGGGATATAAAACTTTTCATCAGTTTCGTGTAGATTTGCATATTGGGTAGAAACACTTCCCTTTTCACCACGATAGCCAGGGTCAATAGAGAAAAAGAGTTCCCCAAAAATCTTAGAAATCTCACCACGGTTAATCTCATCGATGATGAAGACGAATTTCTTATCAGTATCAATTTCTGTTGGGGAAACATAGTCTTTCAAACCAAATCTCTTTCTCAATGTTTCTAGGACAGTTTTTCCACCACTTTTGTAGTATTCTTGCTTATTATAATTTTTATCTTTATACAACTCGTAAACATATTTGCGAGGTAGTGACCATCCTGGAACACCACTATCATAATTTACTGACAAATTTTGTCTACTATTAACAGATAAGTAAGATGTTTTTGTTATATATTCTTTTTCTTCAGCAACATTTATATATTCTAAGTAAGAATCCCAAGCCTCATCAAAATTATCTTGTCCTCCAATCAATTGGGCTTCTTTTGCTTTCTGACAAAACTCTTTAAAAATACCGTCCTGTAGCCTAAACTCAATAGCTCCATCGCCATTTGATACCGGTCTCAAACCCTCTACAAAATCCGTATAATCATAAGATGGGTGAAACTGTACAAAGCCGATTTGATCTTCATTACCACCCGTTAGCTCTGCCGCTATTTCTTTAGCAAGATAAGTTTTTCCTGTGCCAGGAGCACCACGGAGGATGAGGTTTTTGGATTGTAACAAGATATTACTCAAGGGATGATGAATATTATTTTGTTCAGACATTTCTTTCTCTCCTTGCTTATTATCACTGTCTATAAAATCTTTTGAATATTCAAATAAAATACTACCCAACATTGAAGATTCTAGTTCAGGATATGTTTTAGAAAACAGTTTACAAATCTCATGATTCTGACGATAGGGCCCTCCTTGATTGCTTTGGGGAATCAACCTATTCCAAAATTCATTTTGACTATTCATATTTACTCCTAAAAAAGAAGGATTCTCAGAATAAATACAAAGTAGTTTTGTTACCACCGCAGAACGCCCAATAAATTGATTCTTTGAGTTTTTTATGTCAAAAATAGGATTATTGAAATCTAACATTCTTCCAGCTTGGATAATCTCATACAAATCCGATTTTAATTTGTTAAATCGGCCTTCTAGTTCCGATTCTGGAATGATTTTATTTGCTTGATTTTTATAGCTTTTGGTATTTTCATTCCAATAAATACCAAATTTTGAAGAACCTCCTCCACCAATTCCCATAAATAATGATTGGTACTTTCCTATCTCAAGAGCATAGCAAAAAGAATTACTTTTAGCACCTTTCCCAATGACGTATTCATCGATAGACATGGTTAAAATTCTATCAAGTGGCCATTCTTTAAGAAATTCTTCACGTAATTTTTCATTGTGAACACTATATTTAAATGCATCTTCTCTTAATCTTATTTTATTTTCTTGATACCAAGCATAAAAATCTTCCAAGCTAACCTTTCTTTTATCCATCAATCTTACTCCTTTTATAATAGTGTTCGAATAAAAATTATATATTTCATATATAGAATATCATATCCTATAGAAAAAGAAAAGAATTTCTAAAGAAAAAGCCTAGTGTCAGGAGATTAAATATCTCATAACACTAGACTCTTTTTTATCTTAATAATACTCCCCTTGACGATAATCCCATGAGTTAAAGGTATCTGACAAATGCATCATGATTTTATCAATGTCAAGCCCTTTGCGGATCACAACTGGCGCTGGTGAAGTTGAACGTGCTCCTCCTTGTTCTGGGATTAGTTTGCCGTCTTTATCAACCATAGACACCATCACACCTTGCTCGTAGCGAGTTTCAATCGTTTTGTCAGGTTGGATAGAAGCAACGTAGTCATCTGCTTCGATGACAAGGTCCACTGCTCCTTCGATCCGTTCTCCGATACCTTCCACCTTACCACGATTTCCTTTTCCAGATAGGTTTGCAGATGAAGCATAGACCATTTTACCTTCTTCCCAAAGTTTAGCAGCCAACTGTTCACCAGCTTTACCAAACTTGATGACAAAACAGCTAGTACCACGAACGTCTGTCATGAGTTCTTCACGGCCATCACCGTATGCTTTCAATTTCTCAAAGGCTTCTGGTTTCCATGGAAGGATACAACCAAGTAGGATGTCTTCATCCCAATGTTTTTGGTAGAAGGCTTCAATTTCTGGATTGAGTTGTGCTAAAGCGCGAAGTTCGTCCATGCTACCACAGAGGACAACACCTGGTTTGTTACGGTTACGCTCTTTGGCTGCGAACTTGCGTTCAAGACCTGCCTTGTCACTAGTCATGATGATATAACCAACTTTAGTAGGGCAAACGATACATCCGCCCTCACCTTTTAAAATATCATAGCCTTCTTGTGAAAGTGTTCCGTTCCATTGAATGTGTTTTGTCATAGTTATATTTCCTTTTCTATTTTTCTTCTAATCCTGCCAGTAGGCTGGTCGTTGTTTTTCATAGGCAGCAATCAAATCTTCATACTGCAAAGTAATACCGATATCATCCAAACCATTTAAGAGTTTGTGTTTCCATTCGCTATCGATTTCGAAAGTGAATTCTCCAACCGGTGAGATGATTTTTTGTTGTTCCAAGTCCACAGTTACCTGGTCACTTGGTTTGAGCTGGGCTAGTTTCTCTCGAACCTCTCTGGGCTGTACAATAGGCAACATGCCATTGTTGAGTTCATTATTGTAATGAATATCCCCAAAAGACCCTGCAATCACGACCTTAAAACCATAGTCTGCTAAGGCCCAAGCTGCGTGTTCCCTCGAAGAACCTGCCCCAAAGTTATCCCCTGAGATGAGGATAGTTGCTTTACGGTATTCAGATCTGTTAAAGACAAAGTCTGGATCCTCAGTATACTTGTCGTCCAAATATCGCCAAGCATACATGAGGTACTTTCCAAAGCCTTTCTTATCAATTAACTTGAGAAACTGCTTGGGGAGGATTTGGTCAGTGTCGATGTTATCATTCATGAGAGGAACGGTCGTTCCCGTATATACTGTAAATTTCTCCATATCCTCTCCTTACTGGGCTTCTGGCATTTGCCGAACATCTACGAAGCGCCCTGCGATAGCTGCCGCAGCTGCCATGGCTGGACTGCAAAGATGGGTCTTAGCGCCAAATCCCTGTCTATCTTCAAAGTTGCGGTTACTGGTTGAAGCACAGTGAATGCCATCAGGTACCTTGTCAGGATTCATCCCTAGGCACATGGAGCAACCTGGGTCTCTCCACTCAAAACCAGCATCTAGAAAGACCTTGTCCAAGCCCAACTTCTCAGCAGCTCGTTTCACAGGACGAGAGCCTGGAACCACAATTGCTGTTAGATTGGGAGCTATTTTCTTTCCTTTGACAAATCGCGCAGCCAGTTGCAAATCGCTGAGACGAGCATTGGTACAAGAGCCGATAAAGATATAACCTAGTTCAATATCTGCTGGCTTTTGACCTGGTTCCAAATCCATATAATTGTAGGCTCGTTCATCATTCATATCCTTAATTTCTGGGAAACTACTGTCAAAGTCAACCCCCATAGCAGGGTTGGTTCCCCAGGTCACCATAGGAGCCAATCCTGAGACATCCATCTGGATAACCTTATCGTAAACAGCATCATCATCACTGACAATTGTTTTCCAATCCGCCACAGCCTCTTCAAAGTCCTCCGGAACACACTCACGTCCCTTGAGATAATCATAGGTGGTTTGGTCCGGATTCATGATTCCCATCTTAGAGCCAAACTCGATGGACATATTGCAGATGGTCATTCGCTCTTCCATACTTAATGCATCAATCGCTTGTCCCCGATATTCCACGACATAACCAACACCACAAGCCACACCGTATTTGGCAATCAAGGCGAGAATAAAATCCTTGGAATATACTCCTTTTTGAGGGACACCAGTGAATTCTACCAGCATTTTCTTGGGTTTGACCTGCCAGAGGGTCTGTGTCGCAAAGACATGTTCGACCTCACTAGTTCCAATTCCAAAGGCGATCGCTCCGAAAGCCCCGTGGGTTGCCGTATGGCTGTCTCCACAGACAATGAATTTTCCTGGTTGGGTTCGTCCTGTTTCTGGACCCACCATGTGCACGATTCCCTGTTTTTCAGAACCGTGGGCCGCATGTTCAATCCCAAACTCCTCAACATTTTCAGCTAGCTTAACAATTTGAGCCTTAGAAATTACATCTCGAATATCGTATATATTGACTGTCGGGACATTGTGGTCAAAGGTTCCAAATGTCAAGTCTGGTCGTCTCAATCTGCGCCCTGCATCTCGTAATCCTTGAAAAGCCTGAGGACTGGTCACCTCGTGGATATAGTGCTGGTCCACATACATGAGTTGGGGCTGCCCCTCTTCTCCTGTGATGACATGACGGTCCCATAATTTATCAAAAATCGATTTTCCTGCCATCAATTACCTCCAAATAACATATAAGGCTACTAGTGTGGTTACCATCCCGAGAAACCAAACTGTTTTAAAATACCATTTTCGAGTCTTGTGGTGAAAGATGATTCCTGCTAGCCAGGCACCAAAACCACCACAAGTAAAGGCTAAAATAAGTAAGATTTTCTCAGGGATGCGCCAAGCTCTTCTCCTTGCCTTGGATTTGTCAATACCATAGATGATAAAAGTCAAAATATTCCAAATCAGGAGGACAAAAGTAATTCCTTCGTTTAGTTTCATAATCTTTCAATGATGGCTTCTGTCATTTCCTTTGTCGAAGCCTGTCCTCCTAAATCTCTAGTTAAAATGCCAGATGCTAAACTTACCTCAACAGCACGCTCGATACGCACTGCATCCGCATAACGTCCAAAGCTATCTCTCAGCATCATGGCAACTGATAAAATCATGGAGATAGGATTTGCGATTCCTAGGCCTGCGATATCAGGCGCCGAACCATGAATGGGTTCATAGAGACTTGGTCCATTTTCAGAATGACTGGCTGATGGCATAACTCCAAGTGTGCCAGATAGAACGCTTGATTCATCAGAGAGAATATCTCCAAAAAGATTCTCTGTTACAATAACATCAAACTTGGCAGGATTGGTAATCATAAGCATGGCAGCTGAGTCTACCAACTGGTGTTCCAAGGTTACATCTGGGAAATCCTGTGCGACTTCCTCAGCTACTTTCCGCCAGAGTTTTGAGGTCGCTAGAACATTTTGCTTATCGATACTAGTCACGATTTTTCTGCGATTTCTTGCAATTTCAAAGGCCTTACGAAGAATCCGCTCTACTTCCTCATAGCTATAGTCGTTGATATCACGCGCTTTTCGATCTTCAAGAATATGATCTCCAAAGTAAATCCCTCCTGTCAACTCACGCACAACTACAAAGTCTACACCAGCAATTCGTTCTGGTTTGAGAGGTGACAAATGCTTGAGACTATCAAAGATTTTGACTGGGCGAATATTGGCATAGAGATTGAGTTCCTTACGGAGAGCCAGCAGGCCTTGTTCAGGGCGAACCGCTGCTCCATCATACTGAGGACTACCGATAGCCGCTAAGAGGATAGCATCTGCTTCCCTACTTGCCTTGAGGGTTTCATCAGGTAAAGGATGCCCTGCAGCATCAATACCTGCACCTCCGAAGTGTCTTCTATCAATCTCATAGTCAAAACCTGTTTTTTCAGCTAGAGCCTCCAGAACCTCTAAACCAGCCTCCATGATTTCTGGGCCGATTCCGTCCCCTGCTAGAGCTACTATTTTCTTTGTCATAGCCTTCTCCTTTACACACTAGGCATATCGCGATAGGAAACGCTACGTCCCATCTCACCAGCATTCTCTTTTTGAACAAAGGTATTGGCATTGATATAGGCAATAGCCGAAGCCTTCAACACATCGAAATCAAGACCTGCTGCATTAAAGATAGTTTCTGTATCTCTGTTTTCAACAGTTACCAAGACCCGAGCTTGGGCATCAATTCCATCTGTCACAGCATCAATGGTATAGGACACCAAGCGGACGGATTGATTAAAGAACTTGTCGATAGCGTTGAAGATAGCCTCAACAGAACCTTGCCCTGTCGCATTAAATTCGACCTTCTCACCATCCATATTAGCCAGGCTAACGATTGCTTCAATGTCATTATCTGCATGAGTTTGAAGTTGTAAATCATCAAAGTGGAAACCTTCTGGATTTTCAACCATGGTTCCAGCTACCAGAGCACGAATATCTGCATCTGTAATTTCTTGTTTCTTGTCGGCCAGTGCCTTGAACTTAGCAAAGAGTGGTTTGATGTCCTCTTCTGTAAAGTCTAAGGCCAATTCTCTTAGTTTCTCGACAAAGGCATGGCGACCAGACAATTTTCCAAGTGGGAGGCTATTACTCTTGACACCGACCAATTCAGGTGTGATGATCTCATAAGTGAGAGGATTTTTAAGTACTCCATCTTGGTGAATACCAGACTCGTGAGAGAAGGCATTGCCACCGACCACAGCCTTGTTTTTAGGAACTGGAATTCCTGAGAAACGTGAAACCATTTCTGACGTATTGATAGTCTCATTTAGGACAATACTGGTTTCTGCTTGGTAGTAATCTTGGCGAATATTGAGGGCCACTGCTATTTCTTCCAAAGCAGCATTTCCAGCTCTCTCACCAATACCGTTGATAGTTCCTTCAACACGTCCCGCCCCATTCTTGACGGCAGCAAGGCTATTTGCCACTGCCATTCCGAGATCATCGTGACAGTGAGGCGAATAGATAATCTGACGATCCGTCTTGACATTCTCAATCAGGTATTTGAAGATGGCTCCATATTCCTCTGGTGTGGTAAATCCTACCGTGTCAGGGATATTGATATAAGTCGCACCTGCATCGACCGCTGTTTGAACGACTTGTAAGAGGAAATCCAACTCTGTTCTGGTCGCATCCTCAGGAGAGAATTCAACAATCTCAAACTTAGAACGGGCATAGGAAACATGCTCCTTAATAGCTTCTAAAATCTCTTCCTTGCTCTTATTGAGCTTATACTTACGATGAATCGGACTGGTA
Source organism: bacterium (assembly GCA_905221165.1). GTDB lineage: Bacteria > Bacillota > Bacilli > Lactobacillales > Streptococcaceae > Streptococcus. The sequence goes on along the minus strand of CAJNCC010000007.1, from coordinate 47,509 downwards.
GCGATAAAGACGTGAACCTGTGGATACTTGGCGTCCTTGAGGGCCTCGTAACAAGCATCAATATCAGACTTGACAGAGCGTGCCAAACCAGTCACCGCTGTTTTCTTCAAGACTTTAGCAATCTCCTGAACTGCTGTGAATGAATCAGGACTAGCCGCTGGAAAACCAGCTTCAATTGCTGAAATGCCCCATTTCTCCAGCTGTCTTGCAATGGCAATTTTTTCCTTGATTGAAAAATTAACACCTGGTGTCTGTTCTCCATCCCGAAGGCTGGTATCTAGAAATTCAACTGTTCTCATAAGATTTCCCCTTTTCCAAATGTGGTTTTAAAAAAACATCTCGCTCAGAAGTCCAAGCGAGATGTTGATTCACTCCCGCTTGGTAAGCCAAACAGGACTAATGCTTTTTGCACTAGCCCGAGTACCTCAACAACAAAGCGAATTGATTAAACTTAGCTGTTTTCATGTTTGACTTTCTCCTTCGTTTGATATCTTGTTTAGTATTTTAGCATAGGCAAAAGTACTTGTCAAGAAAAAATCCAATATTTTCTGAAAATTTCTTCAGTAGAGAATATTTTGCTAATTGAAAGTTCTTGAAAAATCTTGAAATTTTTCATTTTTTAGTGGTTAAGTTCCAGCTTCTTTCTATCAATTCCAGTACTTCTTCATCTGATAAAGTATCATCAAGCGCCACACTAATCCAGTAACGTTTGTTCATATGAAAGGCTGGATAAACGCCTTTGTGTGAAAGTAAATCAGCTACTTGGTCATGCTTAAGGTTGACTGCTTCCACCTGTCCTTCTCTGCCCTTTTCCAGCTTATCCCAAGAGATTTGCATCAAGACGGCATACCACTTTTTATTGCCTTCGTGTCTTAACACTGCCGTATCAGGCGATTTCTCCCACAGATACTCCAACTGGTTTTCGTACTTTTCCTGAATCTGAGTCATGATTCGCTTAGTCTGAGGGCAGATAAAATCCTGTACCTCAAAACAAGCCTTCCGAATCTGGTAAAGAATCTCCAAACAAGCCTCACGGACATTTCCGACAAAACTTCCTCTCATACTTTCCATATGAACTTGAGGATAGAGGTCAGCAGTCTCCTGGTCAAAGACTTGAAAACTCACATTATCAGCAGTGATGGATACAGTCATGACAAAATCACCCTGCAAAATCTGGCAACTATAAGTCCAGACTTCCCCATTTTCTACAAAACCAAAAGCATGAGCCTTTTCTTGATTAAACTGATAGGATTTAAAAATTTCAAACATAAGTGAAAACTGCTACCCAAGGCTAGCAGTTCCTTTCTATTTTTTAAAAGACAACCTTGGTTCCATGCAATTGTGTCACACCTAGCTGATCGATAAAAGTTTGACGGTTGTCAAGGTCAATTCCCCCACCAGGTAGAATTTCAATTTTACCTTTAGCGTGCTCCAAAATTCTGTGATAGTGAGCAAAACGTTTCTCCAGTGAATCGCCAGACACACCAGCACGAGTTAGGATACGAGTGACTCCAGCTTGACTAAGCCAGTCAATAGCTTCCAGTTGATTATCATCGCTCAATTCATCAAAGGCCATGTGGAAGACAATTTCCATTCCATTTGATGAAGCAATTAACTTTTCAAGATTAGCCTTATCCAACTTCTTATCAGCAGTTAAAGCCCCAAATACAACCCCTTGACTTCCAGCCTGAGCAGTCAATCGAATATCTTCTAGCATAATAGCAATTTCTAGTTCATTATAGACAAAGTCACCACCACGTGGACGAATCATGGTCATGATGGTTGTATCGTAGTTAACTGCCAGTTCAACCGCTGCCTTGGTCACTCCATAGCTGGGCGTTGTCCCACCAACTGCAAGATTATCACAGAGTTCGATTCGACGAGCTCCAGCCTGCATCGCTTTTTCAAGCAAGGTCACATTTTCAGCACAAAATTCGTAAATCATTTGATTCTCCTTGAAGATTACTTTGAATTTATTATATCATATTATTGTGAATATGTTTTCATTTATATCAAGGAAAATAGTTACTATTTTTTATTCTTTGTCTGGAATGACCTTGAAGAGATAATAGGTGATAAAGATGGTCAAAGCTCCCAGACCGATTTTGACTGGTAAGAGAGGGGCAAAATAAATGGAAATTCCCATCAAGATGTAGATAGAAACGATGATTTTTTTCTTACGTTCACGCGCAATGGACTTGGTCTCACGAAAATCAGCTACATATGCTTGATAGAGCTTGGTATGGTAAAGCCAATTCTCGAAGCGCTTGGAACTTCTTGAGAAACAAGCAATAGACAGTAAAAGAAAAGGCGTTGTAGGCAGCAAGGGCAAAACAACCCCAATAATAGCCAAGGCCAATGATAAAAAACCAATTATCAAATAGATAAGACGCATAACTTCTCCTAGTTAAAATAATCTTCTTCTAGTTTCGCATAAAATGATGAATTTTGTCAAGTTCTAACCAAAAAGAGCCTGAAATTTACTTTCGGGCTCATCCTCTTATTTAATCTTTTCTTCCTCGTAGTCGCCTTTGCTACAAACAACCTGCTTGCCACCACCACGGACTTTTTTCTCCATGAGGAAGTTGCCACATTTTGGACAGTCACGACCAACAGGCTTATCCCAAGAGGTAAATTCACATTCCGGATAGCGATTGCAACCATAGAAGAGGCGATTGCGTTTGGTTTTACGCTCAATGATTTGTCCCTGATGACAGCTTGGACACTCTACGCCGATTTCTTTCACGATTGCTTGGGTATGACGGCAATCTGGGAAATTGCTACAAGCGTAGAACTTACCAAAACGACCAAGTTTAATGACCATTGGACTGCCACACACTTCACAGTCAAATCCAGCTGGTTCATCCTTGATTTGGATTTTTTCCATTTCTTCTTCAGCCTTGGTAACCTCTTTAGAGAAAGGTTTGTAAAAGGCATCAATGACACGTTGCCACTGCTCTTTTCCGACTTCGACATCATCTAGCTTGCCTTCCATTTCAGCTGTAAAGGTCACGTTTACGATATCTGGGAAATATTCAACGATGAGCTTGTTAACAATTTCTCCCAACTCTGTTGGTTCAAAACGTTTGGCTGCAAGGCGAACATAGTAACGTTTCTGAATGGTTTCAATAGTGGGTGCGTAGGTTGACGGACGACCAACCCCATTTTCCTCCAAGGTCTTGATTAGTGTCGCTTCAGAATAACGGGCAGGCGGTTGAGTGAAATGTTGCTCTGGTTTGCTATTGACCTGTTTGACCACATCTCCAACAGCCATATCTGGTAACATCTTATTCTTGTCAGAATCATTGTAAATGGCAAGATAACCATCAAACTTAACCTGACTACCATTAGCAGCAAATTGAACCCCATTTTGAGACAATTTAACAGCCATGGTATCAAAGACAGCAGCTGTCATCTGGCTAGCCACAAAACGATTCCAAATAAGAGTATAAAGCTTGAGTTGATCCTTGTCCAGATACTTAGCGATGCTTTCAGGTGTATTAAAAACGCTAGACGGGCGAATAGCCTCATGGGCATCCTGAGCACCTGATGCATTTTTGACCTTGCTACCATGCTTAGAATACTTGCTACCAAAACGGTCCGTAATGAAACTTGCTGCTTCATTTTGCGCTACAGGACTGATACGAGTCGAATCGGTACGCATATAGGTAATCAAACCTTGAACACCAGAACCGATATTAATTCCTTCATAGAGCTGTTGGGCAACCATCATGGTTTTTCGAGTACGGAAATTGATTTTATTGGCCGCATCCATCTGCATAGATGAAGTGGTATAGGGTAATGGAGCATTGCGTTTGCGCTCTTTCTTATCCACCTGATCTACTGAAAAATCTTTACTAGTCAGACGAGATAAGACTTCCTTGACCTCATCATTACTAGTCAGTTTTAGCTTTTTACCATCTACTCCATAGAAGGAAGCCTGAAATTGCTTGGTTCCCTTTTTAAAGACACCATCAATTGTCCAATATTCTTCTGGTTGGAATGCATTAATTTCATTCTCACGGTCAATGATTAACTTAAGCGCAATAGACTGAACGCGACCTGCTGACAAGCCCTTCTTGACCTTCTTCCACAAAATAGGCGAAATCGAATAGCCTACCAAGCGATCCAAGACACGACGAGCCTGTTGTGCATCGACCAAGTCCATATCAATCTTGCGTGGTTCTTTAAAAGCATTTTTGACCGCATCCTTGGTGATTTCATTGAAGACCACACGGTTGGCATCATTTTCATCTAAGTTGAGAATATGGGCCAAATGCCAAGAAATCGCTTCTCCTTCACGGTCCGGGTCACTCGCCAGAAAGACTTTATTAGCTTTTTTAGCTTCTTTTTTCAAGTCATTGATAAGAGGTCCTTTTCCTCGGATATTGATATATTGCGGTTCATAATTATTTTCAATATCGACGGACATACTGGATTTCTTCAAATCACGGATATGCCCGACACTGGCTAAAACCTTGTAGTTTCTGCCCAGATATTTTTCAATCGTCTTGGCCTTAGCAGGCGACTCCACGATTACTAGATTTTTTTTAGCTGTTGATTTTTTCTTTTTTGTTGCCGTAGCCACAGTATCACACCTTTTCAAAGTAATAAACTTTATAAAGTGTAAACCATTTTGCCATAACTGTCAAGACTTAGCTCCTATATATAGAAGAAAAGTTTGTCTAGTAAGTAAAATTTCGTCTTAAAATTCAAATTCCGCAAGCACATCTTGCCCACTTGTGACCAATTTTGCCCCCTCTTGAATCAAATGATGGCAACCGTCTGATAATCCATCTAAAATACTTCCAGGAATAGCAAAAACATCGCGTCCTTCTTCCATTGCTCGCTCACAGGTAATGAGACTACCTGAGCGCATCTTAGCCTCTGCTACAATCACACCTCGACAAAGTCCAGCAATGATGCGATTACGGGCAGGAAAATGAAATTTTAGAGGTTGTTCACCAGGTCCATATTCACTTAGAAGCAGATGATCATTTCCAATATAGTCTTGCAAACGTTTATTGGCTTTAGGATAAAACACATCCAGTCCTGTTCCAATCACTGCAATGGTTTTTCCGCCATTCTGAAGAGCTGCCATATGAGCTGCTGTGTCAATGCCCTTGGCTAATCCACTGACGATAACCAGTTCATTTTCCAAGCCCTGAATGACTTTTTCAACTGACTTAGCTCCCTGTTTGCTACAAGCACGACTGCCCACGACCGCTACCTTCGGAAATTTCAAGAGGTCAAGACTTCCCTTGTAAAATAAAAGTGCAGGCGCATCATATATTTCACTCAAATCCCAAGGGTAACAGTCATCTAAAATAGAGAAAGATGGAAATTTTTTAAACTCCTTCTCCAAATGCGCATCGTCAATCTGAAAATAACGTTCCATAAAAACAGCTGGATTTCGGCAACCTGATATATCTGCAATATCACCCAACAAAAGTTCTTGATCAACATTTTCACCATATTCTAGAACTGCCAAAATCTGTTGATTGGTCAAACCTGATTTTTTTAACTTATAGATTTCATAGTTTGTGATTTTCATAAATATCTCCATTTCTTTTTCTACTCATCTATTTATTCGTAAAACAAATAAAAAAGAAGACCATTTGATCTTCTTTTATTTATCTTTGTTGTTTGATATTTAAAGTATATCAACAATAAAATGCTTTTCTTTATACTTCTATTCTTCATCCATACTCAAGACGCTAAGGAAGGCTTCTTGTGGAACTTCTACTGATCCGATAGCTTTCATGCGCTTCTTACCAGCTTTTTGTTTTTCAAGGAGTTTACGTTTACGAGAAACGTCACCACCATAACATTTAGCAAGTACGTTCTTACGAAGGGCCTTGATATCAGTACGAGCTACAATCTTGTGTCCAATAGCTGCTTGAATTGGCACCTCAAATTGTTGACGAGGAATAATTTTCTTGAGCTTATCAACGATGAGTTTTCCGCGCTCATAAGCAAAATCCTTGTGAACGATAAAGCTGAGGGCATCCACCTTGTCTCCATTGAGAAGGATATCCATTTTCACCAGCTTAGACGGACGATACTCTGACAATTCGTAGTCAAAACTTGCATAACCACGTGTAGAAGACTTAAGCTTATCAAAGAAGTCGAAGACGATTTCAGCCAGCGGAATTTGATAGATAACATTGACACGGTTATCATCGATATAGTCCATCGTCACAAAGTCCCCACGCTTACGCTGAGCTAATTCCATCACTGCTCCTACGAACTCCTGTGGTACCATGATTTGCGCTTTAACATATGGCTCTTCAATGGTCGCAATCTTGGTTGGGTCTGGGAATTCTGATGGATTTGATACATCCATAGATTCACCGTCGGTCAAATTAACTTTGTAAATAACAGACGGAGCTGTCATGATGAGGTCAATGTTGAACTCACGTTCCAAACGCTCTTGGATAACATCCATATGAAGAAGTCCAAGGAAACCACAACGGAAACCAAATCCAAGTGCCTGAGATGTTTCTGGTTCAAACTGAAGACTAGCATCATTCAGTTGCAATTTTTCAAGGGCTTCACGTAGGTCATTGTACTTGTTTGACTCGATAGGATATAGCCCCGCAAAGACCATAGGATTCATCTGCTTGTAACCATGTAATGGCTCTGCCGCAGGATTGGTTGCCAAGGTAACGGTATCACCCACACGAGTATCCTGAACTGTCTTGATAGATGCAGCGATATATCCAACGTCACCAGTCGCAAGGAAATCACGACCAACTGCTTTGGGTGTAAATATACCGACTTCGGTCACATCAAAGGTCTTGCCGTTGCTCATAAGCTGAATCTTATCACCAGGTTTGACCACCCCATCCATGACACGCACTTGAAGAATAACCCCACGGTAAGCATCGTAAACCGAGTCGAAAATCAAGGCCTTAAGTGGCGCCGTCACATCACCCGTTGGTGCTGGTACTTTTTCTACAATTTGCTCTAGAATTTCTTCGATACCAATACCAGCCTTGGCAGAAGCCAAAACTGCTTCACTGGCGTCCAAACCAATCACATCTTCAATCTCTGTACGCACGCGCTCAGGATCTGCAGCTGGTAGGTCAATTTTGTTAATGACTGGCATGATTTCCAAATCATTGTCCAAGGCCAGATAAACGTTGGCAAGGGTTTGAGCCTCAATCCCTTGGGCAGCATCGACCACCAAAATCGCTCCCTCACAGGCAGCTAGCGAACGTGAAACTTCATAGGTAAAGTCTACGTGCCCCGGCGTGTCAATCAAGTGGAAAATATAAGTTTCCCCATCTTTTGCAGTATAATTCAGCTCGATAGCATTGAGTTTAATGGTAATCCCGCGTTCACGCTCAAGGTCCATACTATCCAGAAGTTGGGCCTGCATTTCACGACTAGATACTGTCTCTGTCTTTTCCAAAATGCGGTCTGCTAAAGTTGATTTCCCGTGGTCAATATGGGCGATAATAGAGAAGTTCCGGATCTTCTCCTGTCGTTTTTTCAATTCTTCTAAGTTCATGATTCTCTTCCTTTCAGGGTATCTATTTATTATAAATTGTTTTTGACATTTTGACAAGACCATACCCTGTTAGGAGTACTAATCTTCAGCGACAAAGCCGTCATTTTCGATAAAGTGGTGTTCTGTCATTCCTTGGTCTGTAAAGACAATCCCGTGAAGGACACCACCATAGACAGCTCCTCCGTCCATCCCAATCTTGCCATCTTCTGTAGTCCAAAGCTCAGCTGTACCTCGGTCTTGATTCAACAAACCATAAACTGGTGTGTGACCAAAGACAATAGTTTTCCCAGTATGATTTTCGGCTTCGTGGAATGGTTTTCTAAGCCAGACTTTCTTGTAATCTGTGGTTTCATGCCAGTCGTCTAAGGTCAAATCAATACCTGCGTGAACAAAGATATACTTATCTGTCTCTACCACAAACGGCATTTGACGAATAAATTCGACCAAGTCTGCCGCTTCAGTGGTAACCCGCTTGGCATCTTCTACCCCATCAACTGGTGCATCCAAGGGACGACCTAGGATAGAGTTAATGGTTGTATCTCCACCATTGCGACGATAATGGTCATAACTTTCTTCTGGGTTATCGAGCCAAGTCAGAAACATATACTCGTGGTTTCCTGACAAACAGATTGCCCCTTGATTATCGACCAAGTCCTTGACCATTTCAAGGACACGGCGACTATCTTCACCACGGTCAATCAAATCCCCTAGAAAGAGCAACTGGGTCTGACCATCCCATGTTTTGAGAAGGTCTTCCAGCATCCCAGCTTTTCCGTGAACATCTCCAATTACATAATAGTCTGTCATCTTATTTCTCCCTGTTTCTCAACAATTCTCTGGCTTGCGTCAGGGCTGCTTCCGTCACATCATCACCTGCCAACATCTTAGCAACTTCTTCCACTCGCTCTTCAACCGTCAAGAGACGAACAGTCGAAACCGTTGAATGCTCATTGCTAATCTTCTCAATAAAGAATTGATAATCCGCAATCGCAATCACTTGTGGCAAATGGGAAATAGCCAGAACCTGACCATGTTGGCCAATCTTGTGAATCTTCTGTGCAATGGCCTGAGCTACACGGCCTGAAACTCCCGTATCCACCTCATCAAAGACAATGCTAGTCTTGCCTTCTTTACGTGAAAAGGCAGATTTAATAGCTAGCATGAGACGGGATAATTCCCCACCAGAAGCAACCTTGACCAAAGGTTTAAAGTCTTCGCCAGGGTTGGTTGAAATGTAAAACTCAACCATTTCATTTCCCTCACGACTGAATTTTCCCTTGCTAAAACGAACCTGAAACTGGGCTTTTTCCATATAAAGGTCTTGCAGTTCTTGTTTAATCTCAGCTTCAAGCTGCTGAGCCAAATCATGACGAGCAGATGCAAGCTGACCTGCCAAGTCGACAAGATTAACTTCCAATTTCTTGAGCTCGGTTTCCATGTCCTCAGATGAAAGGTTATTTCCTGTCAAGAGATTGTATTCTTCCGTAATCTTTGCAAAATAAAGCAAAATATCATCCACAGTCCCACCGTACTTGCGGGTAATAGTATGAAGGAGGTCCAAACGATTCTCAACCTGCATGAGACGATTGCCGTCAAAATCAAGATCCTCTATAATAGCTTCCAAACGTTTGCTAATATCTTCTAAGACATAGTAGGTCTCAGACAGAGAGCTTGAAATTTCACGGTATTCAGGGTCATACTCTTCGACACTTTCCATGTCATTCATGGCTGAACGAACATTGACCAGACTCGAGAACTCTTCATTGTCCAACATACTATAGGCATTGGTCAACGTATCCGCAATATTTTTATGGTTGAGGAGCTTCTCTCGCTCTTGGTTTAGAGCCAGATCTTCTCCAGCCTGCAAGTTTGCCGCTTCAATCTCTGCCATTTGAAATTCCAACATTTCAATACGAGCCTTGTGTTCCTGTTGGTTTTTCTTGACTTCCAGAACCTGCTTGCGCATTTTACGGTAGGCATCAAAACTCGTTTGATAGGTTTCTTTCAAGGCCCAAAAGGCTGTATCACCAAATTCATCCAACATTTGAATATGAAGTTGAGGGCGCATTAACTCTTCTTGGTCATGCTGACCATGTATATCTACAAGATGTTGCCCAATAGCACGCAAAACAGACAGATTGACCATTTGGCCATTGACACGACTAATACTACGACCATTTTGCAGAATTTCTCGACGGATGATGATTTCATCTCCCATTTCCAAACCTTGCTCATCAAAAATTTCCTGTAAAAGGCGACTATTCTCAACTGAGAAAAGACCCTCAATCTCTGCCTTTGGCGCACCGTGACGAATAACATCTGTCGTAGCACGAGCTCCCAACATCATATTCATGGCATCAATGATAATCGACTTCCCTGCACCCGTTTCACCAGTCAGGACAGTCATCCCCTTTTCAAAATTGAGGGAAATAGCCTCAATAATGGCAAAGTTTTTTATCGAAATTTCAAGTAACATATAGACCTACCAATTTTTTACTTGTTCAAAGATTTTCTCAGCTAGACTTTCACTTCTGGCAATGACTAAAATCGAGCTATCATCAGCTAAACAGCTAAAAATCTTGTCAGAAAAATTCTCGGTTAACTGAGCTTTTACAAAAGCTGTATTTCCTGGGATGACTTGGAGATTGATCATCTTATCCATCAATTCTGCCGATTCGATATTGTCTTCAGCCAGTTGCAAACTTTTCACGATTGATTTTGGCAATTCATAGACATAGGTATTGTCTCTCAAAGGAATTTTGACAATACCTAGCTCTTTGATATCTCGTGATACCGTTGCTTGAGTGGCAGTGATTCCTGCCTCTTTCAAATGTTCTACAATTTCTTCTTGCGTACCGATTTGATAATCTGTCACAAATCTTCTAATTTTTTCAAGTCTCTCTTTTTTATTCATTTTTAAATTGACTATGCGCCCTCTCTACTACTTCTTCAATCTCAGCAAGAACCTGATTGCTTGCTGACTCTTCTTTTTTCAAATAAGCTAAAAACTCAATATTTCCATGACCACCTTGGATAGGAGAAAAGTCCAAACCAAGGACTGAAAATCCTTCCTCTACTGCCATAGCTGTGACAGATTCAAGGACATTCTGATGGACCTTGGAGTCTCGAATGATTCCATTTTTCCCAATTTGCTCACGTCCTGCTTCAAATTGGGGCTTAACTAGAGCCACAACCTGACCTTGATCTGCCAAGACACGATGCAAGGCCGGAAGAATCAGACTGAGGGAAATAAAACTCACATCAATGCTAGCAAAGCTTAGCTCCTGCTCGAAATCAGTCTTTTCAGCATAGCGGAAATTAAACTGCTCCATGCTGACAACCCGTGGGTCTTGGCGTAGTTTCCAAGCCAATTGATTGGTACCAACATCAACTGCAAAGACTAACTCAGCACCATTCTGTAGCATAACATCGGTAAAGCCACCAGTAGAGGCCCCGATATCAATCGTGGTCGCACCATCCACTGACAAATCAAAGATCTGCAAGGCCTTTTCCAGTTTCAAGCCACCACGGCTGACATACTTGAGTTTCTCCCCCTTGAGTTTTAGTTCGGTGTCATCTGGGATTTTCTCTCCTGGCTTGTCAAACCGCTCTCCATTCAGGACTGCTACGACTAGGCCAGCCATGACACCGCGCTTGGCTTGTTCTCGCGTTTCAAACAAGCCCTGTTTATAAGCTAGTACATCCACTCTTTCCTTAGCCATTGATTCTCAAACTTTCTACTACACTTACAATTGATCCTATATCAAAAGGGACCTGCTGAGCAATTTTCTCTAGTTTTGCATTAGCTTGATCCAAAGTCTGGTTACAAAAGGCAATAGCCTCTTCCAAGCCCAACAAGGCTGGATAGGTTGATTTTTCAGCCTGTAAATCCTTTTGGGGTGTCTTACCGATTTCCTCAAAACTAGCTGTCACATCCAGTACGTCATCTCGAACTTGAAAAGCCAGGCCAATCAATTCACCAACAGTTTTCAGCTTCACCTGCATCTCAGGTGCCAATTCGGCTATAATAGCAGCTGCTTGAAAGGGATAAGCTAGTAGTTTTCCAGTCTTATTGGCATGAATGGTCTGAAGTTCTTCCAAAGACAAATGCTGATGTTCGCCCTCCATATCCAAAACCTGGCCTGCTACCATGCCCATACTTCCTGACGCTAGGGATAAGTTAGCAATCAAGTCCACCTTGATCTGACTTGGCAAATCTGCCTGCGCTATCAAGGCATAGGGATCGAGGAACAAAGCATCTCCAGCCAAAATTGCCATTGCTTCGCCAAATTTCTTATGATTGGTCAAACGCCCTCGACGGTAATCATCATCATCCATAGCAGGAAGATCGTCATGGATCAAGCTCCCTGTATGAATCATTTCCAAGGCCGCAGCTACCTGCGCATGAGCAGGTTTGATGGCAATATGCAAGGCTTCCAGAACTTCTAACAAGAGAAAAGGTCGAATACGCTTGCCACCAGCATGAATCGAATAGAGAACAGACTCTCGCAAACTAGAGGAAAACTGCTGGTCGCCATAAAAGTCTTCCAAAGCCGACTCAACATGAGCTAATTTCTCTTGCTTTTTCATTCAAAATCACTTTCTGTTCCGTCTTCTTGCATAACCTTGACCAAGGTCTTTTCAGCCTTGTCCAGCGTCGCTTGGAGCTCTTTTGACAAGACCATGCCCTTTTGAAAGGCAGCAATCGCATCTTCCAGAGCAATTTCACCATTTTCCAAACTTTGGACAATGGTCTCCAGTTCTGCTAGATTTTCCTCAAATTTCTTTTGTTTTGACATCTTTAACCTCTAATTCTACTCGACCATCACGCATCAAAAGCGTCACTTGGTCTTTTTTCTTCAAATTTTCAACCGAATCAACTACGGACTCTTCTTTTTTGACAATAGCATAGCCACGCGCCACGATACGACTGGTATCCAACATCAGTAGGGCTTCTGATAATCTCTTGACTTCAGCAACCTTGGCATCATAAACCAGCGCCATTTGGCTACGGAGAAGCTTGTCCAACTGACCTAGACGGTCTTGATAGCGTTGGATTTTGGTAACGGGTGATAATTGTACCAGTCGATGCGTCCTTGCTTGTACTGTCTGTTTGTTATCAGAAATCCGTGTTCGCAAACTTTGTTTTAAACGCAGTTGTAATTGGTCTAGCCGTTGCAAATAGCCATCATACAAACGCTCTGGCTGTCTAAAGATAACAGACTGACTGCATTTTTTCAAAGCTTCTTGTTTCTTAGATAGGACATTTCGGACTGCTGTTGCCATCCGTTTTTCCTGATTTTGCAAATGAGCTAATAGATCCAACTTGGTCACAGGTGTTGCTAGTTCAGCTGCAGCTGTTGGCGTCGCAGCGCGTCTATCTGCCACAAAATCTGCCAAGGTCACATCCGTCTCATGCCCAACACTAGAAATGATTGGCAAGCGAGATTCAAAAATAGCCCGTACCACAATCTCTTCGTTAAAGGCCCAGAGATCCTCGATAGAACCCCCTCCACGACCAATAATCAGCAAATCCAAATCGTCACGTTGATTAGCACGCGCAATATTCCGTGCTATTTCCTCTGCTGCTCCATCTCCTTGAACCTTGGTCGGATAAAGAAGTATGTCAACACCTGGAAATCGCCTGCTGACAGTCGTGATAATATCTCGAATCACGGCTCCACTGCGACTGGTTACTACACCAATTCTCTTAGAAAATTGAGGCAGAGGTTGCTTGAACCTCTCTTGAAACAGGCCCTCTTCTGTCAATTTTTTCTTGAGTTGTTCAAACTGAATAGCAAGTGTACCAATCCCATCAGGCTCTGCCTTTTCAATGATGATGGAGTAGCTACCACTTGGTTCATAGACCTGCACACGCCCAATCACATTGATTTTCATTCCTTCTTCTAGGTCGAAACCTAATTTCTGATAAATCCCAGACCAAATAGTCGCTTGAATAACTGCATGGTCATCTTTTAGGGAGAAATATTGGTGAGTAGGTCGTTTACGAAAGTTGGAAACTTGACCAGTTAAATAGACCCGTTCCAAGTAAGGGTCTTTATCGAATTTCATTTTCAGATACTTGGTCAAAGTTGTTACCGATAAATACTTTTCCATCTCCACCTACTATTCATTTTCTTGCTCTTTCATGGGTATTATTATACCAAAAATATGCCTAAAAATCTCCATTTATGTACCATTATGAGGGAAAAATAGAAAAAGGAGGCAAGGCCTCCACATCTGATTATTTGCTGTTTCGAGCTTCTTCCAAAATCTTAGCAATCTTGGTCGTCAACAGGTCGATAGCCACTGTATTGCTGACTCCCTCAGGAATGACGATATCAGCATAACGCTTGGTTGGTTCGATAAACTGGTGGTACATAGGTTTAACCACACCTAAGTACTGGTCAATGACGCTATCAAGGCTACGGCCACGCTCTTCCATATCACGCTTGATACGACGAATAATGCGCACATCATCATCCGTATCCACAAAAATCTTGATATCCATCAAATCGCGCAGACGCTTGTCCTCCAAGACCAAAATCCCCTCAACGATAAAGACATCTTGAGGCTCTTGACGATAGGTCTTACTGCTTCGTGTATGCTCTGTATAGTCATAAGTCGGGATGTCCACCGGACGCCCTGCCAACAATTCCTTAATTTGCTCAATCATCAAGTCTGTATCAAAGGCAAAAGGATGGTCGTAGTTGGTTTTGACACGCTCTTCAAAGGTCAAATGAGACTGATCCTTGTAGTATGAATCATGCTCAATCATGGAAATCTTTTCATCAGGAAAATGCGATAAAATGGCTCTTGAAACACTGGTCTTACCACCACCAGAACCACCTGTCACTCCGATAATGATTGGTCTATTTTGCATGCTATCCTCCGTTTTTTTATCCGTCGTCTATTCTATCATAATTTTGGGGAAATTTATAGTCTGATTTGGATAGTCTAAGAGAACAATTCCAATCCCAAACCCCAGTTAGATTATCTAAAAACCTTCCTTGGCTTGTATAGATTGCCTCGTTTCTCTAGAATGGCTAACAATTTATCTCCTTCAAAAGCAGCCAATTCCTTATCCGACTGTTCTAGCTCGATAAAACGACCAAAGCGCACTTCTGTAACCTCTTCTGGACTTAGGAAAACTTTGACAAGGTCACCTGTCCCAATCTCTAGAGGATAGAGAAAATCCAGTTGACCAGCTTCCACTTTTGTAGCAATTTCTTCCAAGGTAAGAGCGTCTTCTAGCTGTAAACCAGCTGCACTAGTTCGAGTTAACTGAGACATATGGGCAGCATAACCAAGCTTCTCTCCCAAGTCAACCGATAAGGTACGAATATAGGTTCCCTTGCTACATTTCACACGAAAAGTAAAGCGTGCAAGATTCCCCTCATAAGAAATCGGACTTGTCCGCTCAAATTGATAAATGGTCACCTGACGTTCTGGACGCTCTACTTCCTGACCTGCACGCGCATACTCATAAAGCTTGCGACCATTGACCTTAACAGCTGAATACATAGGCGGAATCTGAGTAATAGGCCCAGTCAAGCTAGCAATCGCTTCATCGACAAGCTTTTCATCCAAGGGCGACAGAACGGGTGTCTTAGCGACCACTTCCCCACTAGCATCCTCGGTCGTCGTGGAATAGCCTAGAGTGATTTCCCCCTCATAGACCTTGCCCTCATCCTGCATAAACTCGACCATGCGTGTCGCCTTGCCAACTGCAATGGGTAAAACACCTACCACATCCGGATCCAAGGTCCCACCATGACCAATCTTCTTGGTTCCCAAAATCTTACGCAGTTTAAAAACCGCATCATGCGAGGTCATCCCCGCTTCTTTTTTTAAGTTGATAATACCGTTCATATGTTGCTTTCTGATTTCCTGATACCTTCTAATTTTTTTCCCTACGACTTTTTAGCTTTTGTTTCTTAAAATCATAAAAGTTAATTTTTGCTTCCTGCATTAGTTTCTTAAACAATTTTGTTTTACTGCACATTATAATACTGTGAATTTCCCCATCAATCTCTATAATTAATTGTCCATTTTTTATTTTTCTTTTCTCTTTTTGTAATTTTAACTCTACAGATTTAAAGAAATTTTCTAATAAAGATTGATTTTCGATATAAAATTGATAATAAATCTTTAGTAAGTTAAGGTGAAAATCCATAAGAGTTTTTGTAAAAGCAATATTTGCTACATCTCCATACACATGCCTAATTTCATCACGAATTTTTGTGAGAGCTTCCTTTGATGACTTACTGAAATTAAACTTTTCACCTTCTTTTAGTATATAATCTAAATTAAAGCTATACCTATTTTGATTGAAATATAGAGGAATGTGCCCATGCAATGCGAAATTTCTTACAGTCATAATTAATATATACGAAAGCTCTGAATCATATATTTTGTTTATCATTTTTTCTAACTTTTGTGAATACTTTTTATCAAAGTTGATTAACAAATCAACTAAAGTCTTAGATGAACTCATTAAATTTATAAGTAAAGAATTAATAATAATGAATTCATCACCATTCAAACCATTTTGTTTCCTTATGTTATCGTTAGTCCCCAACTCAAAGTGATAAAATATTTGACAAAAATTAAAGATATAGACATGATAAAATTGATTGATTGTATGTAACTCATCTGATGTACTTAGAAAATTAACAATTAACTTTTCATTTTCTTTTGACAGATGAACTATGTCATCCAAATTGAGATCAGGCATAGGTATTAAACTTTTATTATTCATTATATAATTCCCCATTCATATTGTTGAACTAGTACCACCATACATTACAAATGAAACTACTCCCCCTTAAGCGCTTCAAATTTCGCTTTCATGGTTGGATTTTTACGGGTCAATTTTTTAACAGAAACATCTTCTAATTTGTTGTTAGCTAGACGGAGTTGGTTTTCGGATGTGGTTAGGAACTTCTTAACCTCTTCCATGCGTTTGATGGCCTTGTCGATTTCATCGATTGCTTTACCAAAGTTAGTTGAAGCAGAGTTGTAGTTCTTGGCAAAAGCTAGCTTAAAGGCATCCAAGTCTTCCTCAAAATGTGTAATATCTATATTTTGTTCACGGACAAGTGCCAACTCTTGCTTGTATTTTAGAGAATTTAGCGCCGCATTGCGTAAGAGACCAATCAACTGGATAAAGAATTGAGGACGAACTACATACATCTTTTCGTACTCGTGGCTGACGTCTACAATCCCTGTGTTAAAGTAGTCATTATCAGCCTCAAGCATTGTCACCAAAACCGCATACTCACAGTTCTTCTCCCGACGGTCCTTGTCCAATTCCTTGTAAAAATCTGCATTCTTGTGCTTCTTCTCTGTTCCATCTGCTTCATTCTTCATCTCAAACATGATGGAGATAATCTCTACCCCATTTTCATCGCATTCACGGAAGATAAAGTCCCCCTTAGACCCACGCGCAGAAACCTTGTTATCCTTCTCAAAGTAGGCATTTGGAAAGGCAAAACTGCGGACCTTGTTAAACTCACTCTCTGCATAGTGTTCCAGACTTTCCCCGATGGCTTTTGTGGATTGTTGGGCTTTGAAATTCTTATAAAATTCGACTTGTTCACTAGCTGCCTTGAGTTGAGCTTCGTAGTTTTGCTTAACTGAAGCAAGAGAAAGCTCGTTTTCCTTTTCTTGCAAGAGGAGCTGATTTTTAACCTGGTCTCGTTCTTTTTCTAGGTCAGAGAGGGTCTTCTGTAGTTGATTTTCATGCTCCAAACGCAAGGTTGCCAATTGGTTTTCCAAGACCTGTACTTCCTTGTCCTTAGCCAATAAGGCCTCATGGCTTGTCTGTTCAACTTCTTTCTTGGCCAACTCTTTCTCTGTAGCAAAATTTTGGATTTGACTCTGCAATTGAGCGATTTCTTGGTCTTTTTGAGCTAGTTTAGACTGTTGCTCATTCATAGCCTTTTGCTCAGCCAAGGCCAGTTCCTGCTTCATGCGGTCGTGTAATTCCTTATCAAACTCTGCCGTTCTCACTTGGGACAAAAGTTCTGCATACTGACTTTCGTTTACTGTAAAGACTTCCCCACAGTTAGGGCATTTGATTTCGTTCATAACTTCCCTCTTTCTAGACTTCTTTAACCATTATATCATGCCTGAGGGAAAATCAAAAACAGTGAGTCGAAACCCACTGTTTATCTTCTTTTACTTTAAATTTTTTCCAAGGCCAAGCGCAAGTCTTCAATCAAATCTTCTACATTTTCAAGACCGATTGACAAACGAATTTGATTTGGTGTGACACCTGCTGCTTCTAGATCTTTTTCTGACAATTGACCGTGAGTGGTTGTAGCTGGATGAACAACAAGCGATTTAGCATCTGCCACGTTTGCTAGGTCAGAAAAGATTTCTAAATTATCAATCACCTTGCGTGCTTCTGCCTCCCCACCTTTGACATGGAAAGTAAAGATTGAACCCACACCTTTTGGCAAATATTTCTCAGCCAAGGCATGATAAGGACTGTCTGCAAGTTTTGGATAGTTTACCTTTTCTACCTTAGGATGGTTTACAAGGAAATCAACAATTTTCTCAGCATTTTGCACATGACGTTCCACACGAAGTGAAAGAGTTTCAAGTCCTTGGAGCAAGAGAAAGGCATTAAATGGCGACAAGGCAGCACCTGTATCACGAAGCAATTGAACACGAACAGCGATAATAAAGGCTGCAGCACCCACATCACGAGTATAGCTTAAGTTATGATAACTTGGGTCTTCCTCAACAAATTGAGGGAATTTTCCTGAAGCTGCCCAGTCAAAACGACCGCTATCGACAATCACTCCTCCAATAGTTGTACCATGCCCACCGATAAACTTAGTCGCAGAGTGAATGGCAATATCTACACCATGAGAAAAGACATTAATCAAGTAAGGTGTGCCAAAGGTATTGTCAGAAACAAGTGGAATCTGGTGTTTATGCGCAATCTCAGCCAATTTTTCCAAATCAGGAATGTTAATCAAAGGGTTACCCAAGGTTTCAATCAAGACAAGCTTGGTATTGTCATTGATAGCTGCTTCTACTTCCTCCAAATTATCCACATCGACAAAGGTTGTTGTGATCCCATAACGAGGAAGGGTTTCTTTCAATAGATTGAAAGTCCCACCGTAAATAGTTGATGCTGCTACTACATGGTCACCTGCGTGAGCAAGCGCCAAAATAGTATAAGTTACTGCGGCCATACCTGATGCTGTTGCTAGCGCTCCAACACCACCTTCAAGAGCAGCGATTCTTTCTTCAAAGGCAGCCGTTGTAGGATTTGTAATACGAGTATAGATGTTGCCTGGTTTTCTCAAGGCAAACAGATCGGCACCTTCCTGCGTATCATCAAAAACGAAGGATGTTGTTTGATAAATCGGCACTGCACGAGACTTAGTTGCTGGATCCACAACTTGACCAGCATGCAATTGTAGAGTTTCAAATTTAAAATCACGAGTCATAAGGAGACCTCCAAATAGTTTGATTAAGGATATTGTAGCACTATCGACCTATCTTGACTAATACCTCTTTTCTATATTTTGATATAAGGAACGACTATTACTTCTTACAAAACAAAAAAGCACGAATCAATCGTGCTCATTTTCTTAATCTACATAAGTATCTTCGTTTTTATTGAGGAAGGCATATGGAAGACCCATCAAGAGGCCTCCTCCGATAAAGTTTCCAATGAAGGTTACTCCCCAGTGACGAAGCATATTTCCAACACCGAAGTTAGCAATTGAATCAGCAGCAACACTGAATTTTACAATTGCGAAAGAAGCAAAGTTCGCAGCAATGTGCTCGTTTGTTAAGAATACAAACATGTAAATTGCTGATAAAACTAGCCAAAGTTTGGCACCACCGTCTTTGACCAAAACAAATGAAAGAATGGCAATATTTACGAAAATATTTGCCAAAATCGCCTCAAGCAAGATTAATTCATTTGAGCGGCCTAACTTCATCTCAACAACCCCTGAGATGAAACTATCATGTGTCAGATGTGCATAAGCTGCTGAGTGAGCAAATCCCCAACCTGCTATCAAGGCTCCGATAAGGTTGAACAAGGTACAGTAAAGTAAAATCTCAGCTGTTTTTCTCCAAGAGATTTTTTTCAAGAAACTACCAGCAGTCAAAAACATCATGTTTGATGTTACCAACTCGGCATTCAAGAAAACAATGTAGGCCAAGCCCCAAGCAAAGACAAATGGGAAGAGGAAACGTCCACTACCTGGCGCAATTTTATTAATCAAGTCAGCCCCAACTGCACCAGCAGCTGTGCTGAAGGTTAAAAATGCACCTGCAAACATAGAACGAATCGCATACTTAAATTTGCTTTGACTATAAAGACTTTCTTTCTTCTTGCAAGCAAATTCAATCTTTGAGATAAATTCTGAAGAAACCATAATAAACTCCTAAAACTTTTATTTGTGATAATTATAACATAAAATCGATATAATGAAAAGCCTTTCCTAATTGTATTTTTGATAAATTTAAAAACCCAGCAATCGTTTACATTGTTTTAATAACAAGCTTTTAGAATTTTTAATTATTGCAATATAAAGATTGCATGGAATAACTTTTATTCTATTTAATATTTTTTGTTGTTACAATTTACAAAACGATTTTCTCTGCAAGCCTATTTTATAAAAGAAAAAGAGAGAATTGTTCTGATTCTCCCTGATACACTGACTCTTCTTAATCAACATATATATCTTCATTCTTATTTAGAAAGGCATACGGTAAACCAATCAGAAGACCTCCACCTATAAAGTTAGCAATAAAGGTTACACCCCAATGTCGAAGGATATTTGGAAGATCAAAGTGAGGTACTTGATCAGCAATTATGCTGAATTTCATAATACTAAAGGAAGCAAAATTGGCAGCGATGTGCTCATTGGACAAGAAGACAAACATGGAAATAGCTGATAAAATAATCCATAGTTTGGCAGCACCGTCTTTGACTAATATAGATGAAAGAATAGCAATATTTACAAATACATTGGCAAGAATTCCCTCAAGCAGGACTAAATCACTTGGACGCGCCAATTTCTTTGCTACAAGCTTAGGAAGGAAGCTATCATGGGTCAAATGCGAAAAGGCTGACGAGTTGGCAAAGGCCCATCCAGCTACTAAGGCACCAATGAGATTAAACAAAGTACAATAGAGTAAAATAATCATTGCCCTTTTCCAATCAATCTTTTTCAAAAATGCGCCTGCTGTTAAATACATCATATTGGAAGTTACCAATTCCGCATTTAGAAAGACAATATAAACCAGCCCCCAAGCAAAAACAAATGGGAACAGGAAATACCCACTACTTGGAACAATACTATTAAGTAAATCTGCACCAATAGCACCAGCAGCTGTACTGAAGGTTAAAAAAGCACCTGCAAACATAGAACGAATAGCATACTTGAATTTACTTTGCTTGAAAAGACTTACTTTCTTGTGGCAATAATAATCAATCTTCGAAATAAACTCTGAAGAACTCATAAACATCTCCTATTTTTTATACTTAGTATTATAACATAAAATATTAAAATAGGTAATTATTTTTAAAAAATGATAATATTTGTATTGATTTATCATTACTTAGCATGCTTATAAAGCAATATAAAAAGAATCAGTAAAATAAAATGTTTACTGATTCTTTAACTATTAATAGCGCTGTTTATATGGTTGATTGAAAGCTGTTAGAATTTCTTCAGGTGTTTGTGAATAGTCTTTTGTATCTTTCAAATCACCTTTTACGATAATACGCTCTGTCGCATCATAGTCCACACAGGTTACAAGCGTGATTTCATCAACACCACTACGGTCATCAATCTCATCAACGCGATCTGGTGTCACATGTTTCACTTCTCGAATTTCATAGGTATAAACTTTATCCTTATCGGTTAGGTAAATTTTCATCCCATTTTTAGCGCGTGATAATGGAGAAAAGAGCATTTGGCTGGCATTTTCCGCCGTGAAGATGTGATGGCTCGCAAGTGAATAGTTTCCTTTCCCCATCACTTGGTCACGCTTCATTGTACCAGCTCCATAGAAGAGATTGACATTATCAAGCCCCTTAAAAATAGGCAAGTTAATTTCTACCTCAGGAACAGCAATTCCACCGATAACTGGCAATTTTTGCGAATCCCATTGTGAGGATAAGACAGCTTCTGACGAGATAGCTTTTACAGAGTCAAAGTCAAAATTTCCTTCTGTATCTTGATTTTCTTCCAATTTTTCTTTTGATACCTGGCTGACTTGGTATTTATTGGTATTCCAAACCATGAAGATATCACGAATTTTTGAATTGAAAATCAAAGCCACTGACAAGAGGATTAAAAACCCTGCCAAGATATTGATTAATAAATTTTTACGGTTTGTTTTCTTTTTGTTCTTTTTATGAGACATTATGCTTCACCTTCTGTTTCGTTTCCTGTCCCAACTTCTTCTTTTTCTGCAGCTGCAACCGTAGTAAAGGTCACAATTTTAGCATCTTGGTCCAGGCGCATCACCTTAACTCCCATAGTTGAGCGACCTGTTTGTGAAATATTGGCAACGTTGGTTCGGATCATGACACCAGTATCAGTGATAATCATCAAATCTTCATCACCTTTTACTGTCATAAGACCAGCAAGAGAACCATTCTTTTCCGTAATTTTAGCGGTTTGCATCCCTTTACCACCACGACCTTTTGTTGGATATTCGGTCGCAACTGTGCGTTTACCAAATCCTTTTTCTGTGATGATAAGAACTTCATCCTGGTCTGTTATCACACT
Organism: bacterium; assembly: GCA_905221165.1. GTDB lineage: Bacteria > Bacillota > Bacilli > Lactobacillales > Streptococcaceae > Streptococcus. The sequence continues at coordinate 25,216 of CAJNCC010000007.1, read as the reverse complement.
AGCACCAACAACTGTGTCTCCGTCACGAAGGTTAACACCTTTCACACCAGTGGCGATACGACTCATACCACGAACAGTTGATTGATTAAAGCGAACTGCATAACCAAACTTGGTACCAATGATAATATCCGTATCTTCTTCTGTTAGCAAGACATTAATCAACTCATCTTCATCTTTGAGGTTCAAAGCCTTGAGACCATTCTGACGAATGTTTGCAAATTCCTTAACGCTGGTTCTCTTCACAATACCATGACGAGTTGTAAAGAAGAGATAAGCATCATCGCTGCGTTCAGATTCAACATTAATGATGGTCTGGATACTTTCACCTTCATCCAATTTCAGAAGATTGACAATTGGCAATCCCTTAGCAGTACGGCCATACTCAGGGATTTCATAGCCTTTCAGGCGATAGACACGACCTTTATTTGTGAAGAAGAGTAAGTGATCATGGGTACTAGTTGACACTAACTCACGAACAAAATCATCATCCTTAACACCTGTTCCTTGAACACCGCGACCTCCACGTTTTTGAGCAGTAAACTCAGCTTGGTCCAGACGTTTGATGTAACCCTTGTTAGAAAGCGTAATTAAGACATCCGATTCTTCAATCAAGTCCTCATCTTCGAGGCTTAAGACTTCACCGACCATCAATTCAGTACGACGTTGGTCGCCAAACTTACGCTTAACTTCGTCTAATTCATCTTTGATGATTTGAGAAACACGTTCTCGTTTAGCTAGAATATCTGCTAAATCGGCAATCAGAGCCAGGAGATCATCATACTCAGACTGAATCTTATCGCGTTCCAAACCTGTCAAACGACGAAGGCGCATATCAAGGATGGCTTGACTTTGACGTTCAGAAAGCTTAAACTTGCTCATCAACTCAGCTTGTGCTTCCGCATCCGTTTCACTAGCACGGATGATACGAATCACTTCGTCGATATGGTCTAGTGCGATTAAGAGACCTTCTAAGATATGAGCACGCGCTTCTGCTTTTTCCTTATCAAAACGTGTACGACGAACAACCACTTCTTTTTGGTGCTCGATATAAGCATCCAAAATCTGACGAAGGGACAAAATCTTCGGTACCCCATTTTGAATAGCCAACATATTAAAACCAAAGTTGGTTTGCATCTGGGTCATCTTGAAGAGATTATTAAGGATAACATTAGCTGAGGCATCACGCTTGACTTCAATAACAAATCGAACACCTTCACGGTTTGACTCATCACGGACTGCTGTGATGCCCTCAATACGTTTTTCCTGAACCAAACGAACAATATGCTCATGCACCTTTGTTTTGTTGACCATATATGGGAATTCTGTTACAACGATGCGCTCACGGCCAGTCTTAGTTTCTTCAATTTCAGTTCGAGAACGAAGGACAATCGATCCTTTACCTGTTTCATAAGCCTTATGAATACCTGATTTCCCCATAACAAGAGCACCAGTTGGAAAATCTGGCCCAGGTAAGACTTCCATCAAGTCCTTAGTGGTCACTTCAGGATTGTCCATAACTAACTTCACTGCATCAATGGTTTCACCCAAGTTATGAGGTGGAATATTGGTTGCCATACCGACAGCGATACCAGTAGCTCCATTAACTAAAAGATTTGGAAAACGCGCTGGCAAGACCAAGGGTTCACGTTCATTGGCATCATAGTTATCAACGAAATCAACCGTATTTTTATTGATATCACGAAGCATCTCCAGAGCAATCTTACTCATACGTGCCTCAGTGTAACGCTGTGCGGCTGCACCGTCTCCATCCATGGAACCAAAGTTCCCATGACCATCTACAAGCATGTAACGGTAGCTCCACCATTGAGCCATACGAACCATGGCTTCATAGATAGAGGAATCCCCGTGTGGGTGATATTTACCCATGACATCCCCAGTAATACGAGCAGATTTTTTATGTGGTTTGTCTGGAGTAACACCCAATTCATTCATTCCATAGAGAATCCGACGGTGAACGGGTTTCAAGCCATCTCGAACATCAGGAAGGGCCCGCGCTACGATAACACTCATGGCGTAGTCGATAAAGCTCGTCTTCATCTCCTTTGTCAGATTGACATTCACTAAATTTCTATCCTGCATTAATAAATGCCTCATTTCACTATTAGTAATTATATATATTATACCATAATATTCGCTATATTTCAGATATCTAAAACGATAAAACGTTTACATCAAGAACTGCAAGGTATATCCGTGACAAAGCTATTTAAAAGTGATAGAATGAAATTAAATGGGGAATTTCCCTTAATAAAACAAAGGAGATGTTTAGACAAATGACAGCAACTAAACAACACAAAAAAGTTATCCTCGTCGGTGACGGTGCCGTAGGTTCTTCTTACGCTTTCGCCCTCGTTACACAAGGAATTGCACAAGAACTTGGTATCATTGAAATTCCACAATTGTTTGAAAAAGCAGTTGGTGATGCCGAAGACCTTAGCCACGCCCTTGCCTTCACTTCACCTAAGAAAATCTACGCTGCTAAATACGAAGACTGTGCTGATGCTGACCTTGTTGTTATCACAGCTGGTGCTCCTCAAAAACCAGGTGAAACTCGCCTTGACCTTGTAGGTAAGAACCTTGCTATCAACAAATCAATCGTAACACAAGTTGTTGAATCAGGTTTCAAAGGTATCTTCCTTGTCGCTGCTAACCCAGTTGACGTCTTGACTTACTCAACTTGGAAATTCTCTGGATTCCCTAAAGAACGTGTTATCGGTTCAGGTACTTCACTTGACTCAGCTCGTTTCCGTCAAGCACTTGCTGAAAAAATCGGTGTTGATGCTCGTTCAGTCCATGCCTACATCATGGGTGAACACGGTGACTCTGAGTTTGCTGTTTGGTCTCACGCTAACGTTGCAGGTGTTAAATTGGAACAATGGCTACAAGCTAACCGTGACTTAGATGAAGCTGACCTTGTAGAGCTCTTCATCTCAGTTCGTGATGCTGCTTACTCAATCATCAACAAAAAAGGAGCTACATACTACGGTATCGCTGTAGCCCTCGCTCGTATCACAAAAGCAATCCTTGACGATGAAAATGCAGTACTTCCACTTTCTGTATTCCAAGAAGGTCAATACGGTGTTGAAAATGTCTTTATCGGTCAACCAGCTATCGTTGGTGCACACGGTATCGTTCGTCCAGTAAATATCCCATTGAACGACGCAGAAACTCAAAAAATGCAAGCATCTGCTAAAGAATTACAAGCTATTATTGACGAAGCTTGGAAAAACCCAGAATTCCAAGCTGCTTCTAAAAACTAATTGTAACTAGGTTCTCATTTAATGAGAGCCTTTTTTCTTTTCCCCTAAAGACTGAAAGACTATTTTCCAAAAGATTCCTTATCTCACACCGTTTTGATCGTGTTGGATACTCATATGCTAAAACAACGCCACAAATTTATACTCATATTACTAAACAAATGAAAACAATCGTTGCAGATGTCATAGAAAAGTATTAGTCTATGCCCCCAAAATGCCCCAAAGCAACAAAAAAAGCCTATCGACCAAGCTAGAAAGCTTGATGCAATAGACTTTTTAAAGTGTCATTATTTAACAGCGTCTTTAAGAGCTTTACCAGCTTTGAATGCTGGAACTTTAGAAGCTGCAATTTTGATTTCTTTACCAGTTTGTGGGTTGCGACCTTTACGTGCAGCACGCTCACGAACTTCAAAGTTACCAAAACCGATCAATTGAACTTTTTCTCCAGCTGCAAGATACTCAGTTACTGCTGCAAATACTGCTTCAACTGCTACTGCTGAATCTTTCTTAGTTAAATCTGTAGCTTCTGCTACTTTAGCGATCAAATCTTGTTTGTTTGCCATGTTAAAAAATCCTCCAAATAATTTCTAATTAACAAATATAATCATATCCTAAAAACGACCGTAGGTCAAGTCAAAAACACTATTTTGAATGAATTTTCACTATTTTTTTAGGAAACATATCGTATTAAAATAGCCCATGCATTTTCTCCTGTATGAGTTTGAATAATAGAACCTGTTTCTAAAACTGATATCGGTTTTTCAACATATTTTTGCAATAAACTCTTCATTTCATTAGCCCACTCATTATTTCCTGCATAGGAAATCCCAATTTCAGCAATCGCTTTATGAGAAAGAGTTTCTACCAACTCGTCTAACCATTTTTTAAACGTTTTAGCACCGCGACCTTTAACAATAGGTTGCAATTCATGATCTTTCATCTGCATCACAACACGAATGTTCAAAAGGGAACTTAACAAACCTGTCACACGTCCGATACGTCCACCTTTCACTAAGTTTTCTAAAGTTGAAACCCCAATGTAAAGTTCTGTGTCTTGTTTAATTTCTTCAACAGCAGCTACAATTGTTTCTAAATCTTTTCCTTCTTTAGCAAGTTTTGCGGCTTCAACAACCTGAAACTTCATAGCCTGATCGGTAAATGAGCTATCAATAACTGTCACATCCGCAGCAGATAAACTTGCACCTTGACGAGCAGCCTCAACCGTTCCAGACAAGGCATGAGACATATGTATTGCAAGAATTTGACTACCATCTTTTCCTAATTCTTCAAAAACTTCAGCAAATACTCCTACTGGGGGTTGACTCGTTTTAGGAAGATTCTTACTTTGTTGCATAAGATGAAGGAACTCACCTTCTTTCAAATCTGAGTCCGAATAAAGCACGCTATCAATCATAACCGATAGGGGAACAACTGTAATATTAAGTTCTTTAACAACTTCTGGTTCGATAGTAACAGAAGAATCTGTTACAATTTTTACTTTTGTCATATAATCAATCTTTCTATTATACTAGATAGGAATTAGATTTTTCACTCTTATTATATCAAAAAATTGTTAAAAAATCATAAGGGATCCAATGAAAAAGTTTGAAATTTTGGTATAATCAATCTATAGAAAAGTGAGGGAAAATCATGCTTCGAAAAATACAGCCTATTATCACCATCATACTGGGTGCAGCTATTTATGCTTTTGGTCTTACCTATTTTGTTGTTCCCCATCATCTCTTCGAGGGAGGAGCAACTGGTGTCACCCTAATTACATACTATCTCTTCAAGATTCCTGTCTCCTTGATGAATCTTTTAATTAATATTCCCTTATTCATTTTGGCTTGGAAAATATTTGGCCCTAAAACCCTCTATTCAAGCCTTCTAGGTACTTTTTCTCTATCTGTTTGGTTGGCAGTATTTGAACGTATTCCCTTACAGTTTGATTTACAAGGTGATTTGATAATCGTTTCCTTGGTTTCCGGTGTTCTGCTTGGAATCGGGTTAGGAGTTATTTTCAATGCTGGTGGAACAACCGGTGGATCTGATATTGTTGCTCGTATCCTAAACAAATATACGAATATATCCATCGGTAAATTGCTTTTTGGGATTGACTTCTTTATCCTAATGTTAATTTTAATACTCTTCCAAGATCTTCGTCTAGTTACCTATACACTTTTGTTCGATTTTATCATCACACGTGTCATTGATTTTATTGGAGAAGGTGGCTACGCCGGAAAAGGCTTTATAATTATTACTCAGTATCCTGATAAATTAGCTAAAAAGATTAATGATGAACTCGGACGTGGGGTAACCTTTCTTTCTGGTCAAGGCTACTATAGTAAAAAAGATTTAAAAATCATCTATTGTATTGTTGGTCGTAATGAAATTGTAAAAATGAAAGATATGATTCATCAAGTTGATCCTCAAGCCTTTATAACTATTACTGAAGCTCACGAAATCCTTGGAGAAGGATTTACCTATATAAAAGAATAAAGAAAAAGCTGGGAAGTTCCAGCTTTTTCTTTATTCAGAAAGTGTAGAATGACGATAGCCATAAGTAAAGTAAATCACAAGTCCAACTATAAGAGCAATGCCAAACGCAATCCATGTTTCTACACTATATTGAAGCATAAAGGAAAGACAGATTAGAATCGAGAGAATCGGTAACAAGGGAACTAGGGGAGTTTTGAATTCTCCTTCTTTAGGCATTCCCTTATCCTTTCTAAGTTTTATAATTCCATAAGCCAATAAGATAAGATAAGCAAGCGTACAAATATTTAGAAAGGCCGCGATACTAGCTAGCGGAAATACTCCTGCTGCTATTGCAGAAGCAACTCCAGTTAAGATGGTCGCATTTTTAGGAACACGACTTGTTTTGCTTAATTGCTTAAAACTTCGAGGTAAAAGACCATCACGTGCTAAACTGTAAATCATACGCGATAAGGCATAAGTCATAGAAATACACACTGTTATTAGAGTCAAAATGGCCACTAATGACACATAATTAGCTGCCCAACCAATTCCTATACTTCGCAATGAAAATGCTACCGCATCGTCCACATTGAGTTGGCTGTAGTGAACAATCCCTGTCAATACTAATGTAACCAAAGCATAGAGAATCGTTACGATTGTCAATGACAAAACAATACCTCGTGGGACATTCTTTTGTGGGTTTTGAATTTCATCAACAGCCATAGAAATAGATTCAAATCCTAGGAAACCAAAGAACATCAAAGATGCTCCTGCCATTATTCCAGTACTTCCACCATAAATTTGACCAAAACCAAAGGGAGCAAAGTTGGACCAATTTTCTGGTTTAATATACCAGATACCAACTAGAATAAACAAAGCGAGAGCAGAGAATTTTAAGACGACTAGAAGCGAATTAAAACGCAATGCTGCCTTGGAATTTAATAAAACTAAACCGGTTACCAGTGTCAATACCAAAATAGGTAAAAGATCTATATAGGTACCCTGCTCAGGGTTAAAGGTCCCATTCAAGGCTTGAGGCATTGAAATACTATAGTTACTGAGTAAGCCTTTAAAATAAGCTGCCCAGCCAGAGGCCACACCAGAAACTGCTGTCATGAATTCCATGATGGTCAACCAACCAGCAATCCAAGCTGGTAATTCACCCAAAATTGCATACAAATAACTATAAGCACCACCAGTTGCAGGAACACGAGAGGCAAACTCTGCGAAAAAGAGGGCGGATAAAGAAACACACAGGGCAGAAATCACTATAGATACAACCAGTGACGGACCAGCAAGCGTTGCTGCTGCGGTTCCTGTAATGGTAAAAATCCCAGTTCCTACCATGGCACCGATTCCTAATAAAATCAAATCCCATACTTTTAAATGACGGTGCATTTCAGTACGTCCCAAGCTAACATCTTTTGTTCTAAAAATATTCATACTTCATCTCCATTAAATATGATTGTTTTATTTTATCATATAAAAGGGATTTTGTGAATATTTATAAGATGATTTTTCAAAAAAATCCGAACAGAATAAATCCTGCTCAGATTCTACATATTCTTACCCAACTGATCCTTCCATTTCATAGCTAATCAAGCGGTTCAGCTCAACAGCATATTCCATTGGAAGCTCTTTTGTAAATGGTTCTACAAATCCCATAACAATCATCTCAGTTGCTTCGGATTCTGACAATCCACGGCTCATGAGGTAATAGAGTTGCTCTTCTGAAATCTTAGATACCTTAGCTTCGTGTTCCAAAGCGACTTGTGAGTTGTGAATTTCATTAAATGGAATGGTATCTGATGCTGACAAGTCATCCATGATAATGGTATCACATTCGATGTGAGAAACAGATTTCTTAGAGTTTTTATTAAAGGTTACTTGTCCACGATAGTCAACCTTTCCTCCACCTTTAGCGATGGATTTAGACACGATAGACGAGCTTGTATGTGGAGCGTTGTGCATCATCTTAGCTCCGGTATCCTGGTGTTGCCCAGCATTGGCAAAGGCAATAGAAAGCATGGTACCACGCGCCCCTTCTCCATCAAGGTAAACAGATGGATATTTCATGGTAGTCTTTGCACCCAAGTTTCCATCAATCCACTCAACAGTGGCATCCTTTTGAGCTTTAGCACGTTTCGTTACCAAGTTATAGACGTTATCAGACCAGTTTTGGATAGTCGTATAACGCATATAAGCTCCATCCAAGGCAAAGATTTCTACAATGGCCGCATGCAAGCTGTTACTTGAATAAGTTGGCGCTGTACATCCTTCTACATAGTGGACACTTGCTCCTTCATCAACGATAATCAAAGTACGTTCAAACTGACCAGTATTTTCGTTGTTGATACGGAAGTACGTTTGAAGAGGAATATCTACCTTGACCCCTTTTGGTACGTAGATAAAGGTTCCACCAGACCATACTGCCGAGTTAAGGGCAGCCAACTTGTTATCTGTTGGCGGTACCAACTTAGCAAAGTAATGTTTAAACAAGTCTGGGTATTCCTTGAGGGCAGAATCCGTATCTGTAAAGATAATCCCCAATTTTTGGAACTCTTCCTTCATATTGTGGTAAACCACTTCTGACTCATACTGGGCAGAGGCACCAGCTAGATAAGCACGCTCAGCTTCTGGTATACCAATACGTTCAAAGGTTTCTTTAATTTTTTCAGGAACCTCATCCCATGAACGAGCTGGTTTATCAGATGGTTTTTGGTAGTAAATCAAGTCATCAAAATCAATCTCTGACAAGTCTGCTCCCCAAGTTTGCATGGGCATTTTTTTGAAGGTTTCATAAGACTTCAAACGGAATTCTAACATCCACTCTGGTTCTCCCTTAGCAGCTGATAGTTCACGAATGACATCCTCATTCAATCCTTTTCCTGTCGATAGGACAGGCTCTACATCATCATGGAAACCAAATTTATATTCACCAAGGTCAATTGGTTTTGGTTCTACTCTTTCTTCAGCCATAATATCCTTTCTTTCATTCTTTATTTCTACTGATTCATAAGACAAAAGAAACTTGCCTTACTTGTTTTCTTGATTTTCAATTGTTTTCTTGAGGGCGTTCCAAGCCAGGGTTGCACACTTGATACGTTGAGGAAATTTGGCAACACCTGATAAGAAGGCTGCGTCTCCAAGACTATCTTGTCTGTCATCTTTTTGGCCTTGAACCATTTCAGAAAAGATAGTCGCAAGCTCTAAAATTTCTTGTTTGGTTTTTCCTAAAACTGCATCCGTCATCATGCTTGCAGAGGCAGTCGAGATGGTACAACCTGAGTTTAGAAAAGCAATATCTTCCAAACGGCCCTCTGCATCAAACTTGACTGAGAGGTTGATGACATCTCCACAGGTCGGATTGTTGAGACTGATTTGCTCAGCATCTTCCAACTTCCCTTGGTGATGTGGATTTTTCGAATGGTCTGCTACCACTGCCATATAAAGGCTATCTAGTTTAGAAAGTGCCATTGAAAAACTCCTTTGTCTTTTGTAAGGCATCGACTAGCTTGTCGCAATCTGCCTTGGTATTGTAAATATAAAAACTTGCGCGAGCTGTTGCTGGGACATCCAAATACTGGAGCAAAGGTTGCGCACAATGGTGACCTGCTCGAACTGCTACTCCTTCATAGTCCAGAGCCGTAGCAAGGTCGTGAGGATGGAGATCGCCTAGGTTAAAGGCAATGACACCTGAACGTTGAGCCAAGTCCTGTGAACCATAAATGGTCAGTCCTTCAATCGCCTGCAGTTTTGGATAGACGTATGCGATCAATTCTTGTTCATGGGCTTCAATCGCATCCATACCAATCTTTTCAAGATAATCTACTGCCGCAGCAAGTCCAATTGCACCTGCCATATTGGGAGTTCCCGCCTCGAATTTCCAAGGTAATTCCTTCCAACTAGCAGATTGCTCATAGACGAAATCAATCATCTCACCGCCAAATTCAACTGGTGACATTTCTTCCAGATACTTTTCTTTGCCGTAAAGAACACCGATTCCAGTTGGACCCGCCATCTTGTGACCTGAAAAGGCAAAGAAGTCCACATCCAAGTCCCGGACATCAATCTTCATATGAGGCGTAGATTGAGCTCCATCCACCACCATGATAGCTCCAACTTGATGGGCCAATTGAGTGATTTCTTTTATTGGATTGACCACACCAAGAACATTTGAAGCGTGAGCTAGGGAGACAAACTTGACTCTATAAGTCAATTTAGCTCGCAAATCATCCATATCCAGAGCTCCATTCTTAAGATAGACATAGACAAGCTCTGCCCCAGTCTTACGGCAGGCTTCCTGCCATGGAATGATATTGGAATGGTGTTCCATAACGGAAATCAAGACCTGGTCTCCCTCAGTCAAGACTTCCTCAGCATAACGCGCTACCCAGTTAAGACTGGTTGTCGTTCCTCTAGTAAAGAGAACTTCCTTTGTAGAGCCTGCATTGATAAACTTACGAATGGTTTCACGAGCCGCCTCATAAGAAGCTGTCGCCCTTTCTGCCAAGGTATGAACACCACGATGAACATTGGCATTGTCGTTCTCATAGTAGCGGTTAATCGTCTCCAGAACTGCTAGTGGTTTTTGTGTCGTCGCAGCATTGTCCAAATAAACCAATAGTTCATCATTAACAATCTGGTCTAAAATTGGAAAATCCTTGCGAATCGCTTCTACATCTAACATAGGCTACCCCTTAGCGTTTTGACAATTTTTCTTCGATAGTTGCAATCATTTCATCACGAACTTCCTTGACTGGAATCTCAACGATAACAGATCCAAGGAAACCGCGGACAACCAATCGTTCTGCAGTTGCCTTATCCAAACCACGGCTCATAAGGTAGTACATGTCTTCAGGATCCACTTGACCGATAGAAGCCGCGTGACCTGCAGTAACGTCATTTTCATCAATCAAAAGAATTGGGTTGGCATCTGAACGTGCTTGGTCTGAAAGCATAAGAACACGACTTTCTTGTTGCGCATCTGCTCCCTTGGCACCCTTGATAATGTGGCCAATACCATTGAAGGTTAAGGTTGCTTTTTCAAGAATAACCCCATGTTGAAGGATATTTCCGATTGAGTTGCAACCATAGTTAGTTACACGTGTATCAATTCCTTGTACCTGACGGCCACTTGAAAGAGCTACAACCTTGAGATCTGCATGGCTACCATTTCCAATCAAGTCGCTATCAAAGTCCGCAACGACGTTTCCTTCGTTCATAACACCAATCGCCCAGTCAATGCTTGCATCGTTGCCTAATTTACCACGACGGCTAATGTAGGCAGTAACATTTTCACCTAGACGGTCGATAGCCGCAAACTTCACTTGCGCACCAGAACGTGCAATCACTTCCACAGTGATATTGGCAGTTGCTTTGACACTTCCTTGGCCACGTGACTCTAAACGTTCCAGATAACTAATCTTAGAATTTTTACCAGCGATAATCATAATATGCTTGTTAAACGGCACATCGCTATCGCTGTCTTGATAGAAAATTCCTTCGATTGGTTCTTTAATCTCAACATTATCAGGAATGTAGAGAACAGCACCACTGTTGAAATAAGCTGTATGGTAGGCTGCCAACTTGTCATCGTCATACTTAACAGATGACATGAAGAATTCTTCGATCAGCTCTGGAATTTCTTCTAAAGCTGAATGAAAATCTGTGAAGACAACACCCTGTTCAGCCAACTCAACTGGAGTTTGCTCAAAAACAGTCTGAGTTCCTACTTGCACCAACTTCAAGTGATTATCTAGAGCTGTGAAATCTGGAACATTTGCTGATGGCTCACTTTCTGTAATCGTTCCATCACCCAGATTCCAACGGTGGAATTTGACACGCTCAATAACTGGTAATTCCAAAGTCTCAATCTTGTCAAAAGCTTTTTGACGGAGATCAGCCAACCAGCTTGGTTCAGCGTGCATTTCTGAAAAAAGTTTAATATTTTCTTTAGTCATTTACTTCTCCTAAAAGACACGAGGGAATTACAATTCTTCCTTGTAGTCGTAGCCAAGTTCTTCAGCTAGTTTTGCGTATCCTTCACGTTCCAAACGCGCAGCCAATTCTGGACCACCAGAAAGGACAACACGACCTTCCATCATCACGTGTACCACATCTGGTGTGATGTAGTTCAAAAGACGTTGGTAGTGAGTGATAATCATAGCACCAAAGCCTTCACCACGCATGGCATTAACACCTTTAGAAACAACTTTAAGAGCATCAATATCAAGACCAGAGTCAATCTCATCCAAAAGTGCAAATGTTGGCTCCAACATCAAAAGTTGAAGAATCTCATTACGTTTTTTCTCACCACCAGAGAAACCTTCGTTGAGGTAACGCTCAGCCATTTCTTCTTTCATGTTGAGCAATTCCATCTTCTCGTCCAATTTAGTGATAAACTCACGAACTGAAATCTTCTCATCATCTTCTTTACCAGCATTCATAGCTGCACGAAGAAACTCAGCGTTAGTAATACCAGGAATTTCTGATGGGTATTGCATAGCAAGGAAAAGTCCCATACGCGCACGCTCGTCCACTTCCAATTCAAGAATGTTGACGCCATTAAACAAGACTTCACCTTTGGTAACTTCATAGTTTGGATTTCCCATGATAGCGGCAGAAAGAGTCGATTTACCAGTACCATTTGGTCCCATGATAGCGGCGATTTCTCCTGTTTTCAGGGTCAGGTTAACCCCTTTTAAAATTTCTTTTCCTTCAATCTCAACGTGAAGATCTTTGATCTCTAATACTGACATGATAATTCCTTTCTTTTTCAAGGCCTTTACAGTGCTTACTGGAAACATACTTGATTTCCCTAGAAAATACGGTAAAAGGTCAATAAATATACTTTTATAGTATAACAAAAAAAAGCCTAAAAGGCTTTGATTTTGTCTAGAAGCTGAGGACTAGTCTTTTCCTTTTAAATGCTGGTCAATGACGTCTACAATCTTGCCCATCAAGTAACTAACTCGGAAATTTCTAAAGAGCAAAATGGCCCAAAAGGCTGCCATAATATAGCGACCAGTCATCCAGGCTTCATTGAAAAAATAGGTCTCAGCAGCTGTAAACAGCGCGATGATAATAAATTGTTGTCTATTCATAAACTTATTGTATCATGAAATCTTTCTTTAGTCTTCCTCTACCTTCACTTTATCAGCCAAAAATTCAAATCCTTCTGGAATCAGACTTTCTTCTGCTTCTTTTTCAGTTTGAGAAGATTTGGCTTTGGCTGAAAAGGCTGCACGAACTTCTTTCCATTCCTCCATGGAAATGGCTAAAATCTCAGGTGAAAAACCTGCTGCCTGACTGAGGATGTTGCCAAACATGGTGTTGAGATTGTCTCGTTTCATAGTTTGACCAGCATTGAAGTTAGACTCAAAAGCAAGAATAGCATGGTGTTCATTGGCCGCAACCGGTTGAGAACCAACTAGCAGAGCCTTGTCCGGCCCACCTAGACTTTCAATTACCTCTCCCCAGGCATTCTGCAAACGAATCAGATTTTGACGTGCTAAATCAGGATTTTCGACGGCCTCTTGTAGGATCGATTGAACTTTATTGCGATCCACACGATAGACTGTCTTGCCTACTACTGGACGACTTGGAGCTGGACTGGTTGGCTTGGGTATAGTTCCCACATTTGCGAGTTCTTGTTTGAGACGGGCAATTTCCTGTCTCAGTGCAGAAATTTCACTTTCAACCGCCCCTGAAAGAGACAGTTCAGGATTAACCTCCGCTAAACGGATGGTCATCATCTCAGCATAAATCTTGGGCTGCAAACTAGACTTAATATCTGCTAAACTGACTGTCGCCAAGCGAATCATTTCAAACAGATTTTCTTGAGGAAGTGCCAAATTTTCTACAAAGACTGGACTATGATGAGTATTTTCTCCTCCTGTTTGAACAATTAACAAGTCTCTTAAATAGTGCAAAAGGTCGGTCACAAAACGAGTCATGCTCTTACCATTGTCAAAGAGAAGATTTAAGCATGCTAGGGCCTTTGGAACATCCTGTTGAGACAAGGCAGCCACATAATCATCCAAGGCTGATAGACTAATGGTGCCAGTAATTTCTTCAGAGATGGCAGTCGTCAGCTCGTTTCCCTGTGTCAAACTCAGGGCTTGATCCAAAATAGACAAGGCATCTCGCATTCCACCTTCAGCCCGTCTGGCAATGATTTCCACAGCCTCTGGTTCAGAACTGATATTTTCTGTTTCTAAAATATAGTGGATATGTTCCTTAATATCCTGTGTCTTAATTGATTTAAATTCAAAACGTTGCACACGGGATAGAATAGTGGCAGGAATCTTGTGCAATTCAGTAGTTGCCAAAATAAAGACCACATTCTGTGTTGGCTCTTCCAGCGTCTTTAGGAGGGCATTAAAAGCTCCTGTAGACAGCATGTGAACCTCATCTATGATGTAAACCTTATAACGGGCAAGACTAGGAGCGTAGGTAGATTTATCACGAATTTCGCGAATTTCATCCACCCCATTATTAGAGGCCGCATCCATTTCAATGACATCTTCTAAACTACCATCTGTCACTGCTTGACAAATATAGCAGTTATTACAAGGTTCACCACCCACTTGATTTGGACAGTTCATAGCTTTGGCAAAAATCTTGGCTACACTGGTTTTTCCCGTTCCACGTGGACCAGAAAAAAGATAGGCATGACTTATTTTCTCTTGCTCTACTGCTTGTTTAAGGGTCTTAGCCACAACTTCCTGTCCAACCAACTGGGAGAAGTTTTGACTTCTATATTTTCGATAAAGTGCTTGATACATTAGGCTTTCTCCCCAAACATTGTAAAGTCCCATTCTGTCTTTTCAAGCAAAATAGCGACAAATTGTTCCAAATAATCTCGATCCATAGCATCATAATCATCAATCTCTGAAGAATCAAGATCTAGAACTCCAAGTAATTGACCATTCTTCATCATCGGAACAACAATTTCACTTTTAGCTCGACTATCACAAGAAATATAGTTGGGATAAGTCGTTACATCTCCAACAACAACGGTTTCCTGAAAATGAGCTGCCTCACCACAAACACCTTTTCCAAGTGCAATACGGATGCAGGAAACACCTCCTTGGAAAGGACCTAAAACCAATTCCTTTCCATCGAACAGATAAAAGCCTGCAAATACGGTATTAGGAAAGCGGGATTTTAGAAGAGCACTGGCGTTGGAAAGATTAGCCAAAACATTGGTTTCACCATCCAATAAAAAAGTGAACTCCTCATTTAACATTTGATAACGTGATTGTTTTTCTGATTCTAACATAGAACTATTATATCAAAAAAGACTTACAGACAAAAGAAAAATCCCTTGTTTAGGAAACAAAGGATTTTATGAATTTTCAATTTGATTAAAGTTCGATATCACCGAACAAGTCAGCCATTGAGAATCCTGTTTGTGTTTCTGGAAGTTCGAAATCACGTTTTTCTTGACGTTTTGGACGGCGTGGACGAGCAACACGTTTTTCTTCTTTTTGTCCTTCTTCTTGAGCTGGACGCTCTTCAAGAGCTTTGATAGAAAGTGATACGCGCTCTGCATCTGCATTAACTTCAAGAACTTTAACTTGAACTTCTTGCCCAACTTTAAGAGCTTCTTTTGGATTTTCAATACGTTTGTGTGAAATTTGTGATACGTGAACAAGTCCATCGATACCTGGCAATACTTCAACAAATGCACCGAAGTCAGTCAAACGTTTAACTGTCCCTTCTACTACATCACCTTTAGCCAATTTTTGCTCAACGCCATCCCATGGTCCAGGTGTTGTTGCTTTAAGTGAAAGTGATACACGTCCTTCTTCTTCGTTAAGATCAAGGATTTTCACTTCAATTTCTTCACCAACAGTTACAACTGATTTTGGTGATACGTTACGTTCATGTGACAATTCAGTCAAGTGAACCAATCCGTCAACACCTCCAAGATCGATGAAAGCACCGAAGCTTGTGATACGTGCAACTTTACCAGTTACAACATCACCAACAGCCAATTTACCGAATACTTCAGCACGAGCTGCTGCAGTAGCTGCTTCAACAACTTCACGACGTGAAAGGATGAAACGGTTTTCTTTAGCGTCAACTTCTTTGATTTTAGCATCAAATTCTTGACCTACAAAACGCTCAGTGTTACGTACGAAACGAGTATCCAACATTGAAGCTGGGATAAATCCACGAACACCTTCAAATTCTACTGAAAGTCCACCTTTAACAGCACGAGTTCCTTTAACAGTAACAACTTCTTCTTCGCGACCAACAAGTTTGTCCCATGCTTTGCGAGCTTCAAGGCGTTTTTTAGATACAAGGTATGTAACTGTATCAGTATCTTTACCAACTACTTGACGAAGTACAAGAACATCCAATACTTCTCCTACTTTAACAAAGTCATTGATATCTGCATCGCGATCGTTTGTTAATTCGCGAAGAGTCAAGACACCTTCAACACCAGTTCCAGAGATTGCAACGTTAGCTTGAGTCGCATCAACTGTCAATACTTCAGCACTAACAACATCACCAGTCTCAACTTGGCTAACGCTATTTAGCAAATCTTCAAATTCGTTCATCTAAAAAATCCTCCAACAATCAAGTTTTTCTTTAACTTGACATACTTATAATTTTTTTCCTAAGCACCCGCAAGGACATGTTCATATCGTTCACGTCTTTCAATTATAAAAATAAAATACCCTAAGATATTTTGCTTTTTATCTTGATTATTACCTAAGAACTGGGGTAGCTGGATTCGAACCAACGCATGAGGGAGTCAAAGTCCCTTGCCTTACCGCTTGGCTATACCCCATTAATGATATGGAGAGAGAGGGATTCGAACCCCCGAACCCGAAGGAGCGGATTTACAGTCCGCCGCGTTTAGCCTCTTCGCTATCTCTCCGATATTCAACGAAAACTATTATATCATGAAATTTTCAATAAAACAAGACTTATTTTGCTAAATTATAGTTTTCAATTAAAATTTCCACAGCTTTTTCCAATTTTTTATAAAAACTATCGACATTCCCATTCTTTATGATGGCAAATTGTCCATCTAATTCGGCAATTTCTCCAATTACTTTCTTGCCAATGGTCAATACATAACCTTCAAAGCTATCTTTTCCTACACTAACTTTGGCATCTGCCACTTGAATTTCGATTTTCTTATCTTTCTTACTCATTTCATACCTCTCTTCACTTTTTCTATTTTACAAGAAAATCCTAAAACTAGCAAGAAAAAACTCCATATCAGTGAGTGCAACTAATTTGGAGTTTTTTTGTTTGATAAATTTAGTCAACTTTTACAATCCAACCTTCTGGCGCTTCAATATCGCCAAACTGAATACCAGTCAATTCATCATAGAGTTTACGAGTCACAGGACCTACTTCTGTTTCACTATAGAATACATGGAAATCATCACCGTGTTGAATACCTCCAATTGGAGAAATAACCGCTGCTGTACCACAAGCACCCGCCTCTACAAAACGGTCAAGATTATCAATTGGGACATCACCCTCAATAGGAGTTAAGCCCAAACGATGTTCTGCCAAATAAAGCAAGGAATACTTGGTAATAGATGGCAAGATAGAAGGACTCAATGGTGTTACAAATTCATTATCAGCTGTAATTCCAAAGAAGTTAGCTGATCCGACTTCTTCAATCTTTGTATGAGTTGATGGGTCTAGATAGATAACATCTGAGAAATGACGTGACTTGGCCAATTTCCCTGGTAAGAGACTGGCAGCATAGTTCCCACCAACCTTAGCCGCACCTGTACCATTTGGAGCAGCACGGTCGTATTCATCCTGAATCAAGAAGTTGGTTGGAACCAAACCACCTTTAAAGTAATTACCAACTGGCATAGCAAAGATGGTGAAAATATACTCTTCTGCTGGTTTAACCCCAATAATATCTCCGACACCAATCAAAAGAGGGCGAAGATATAAGGTTCCACCTGTTCCGTATGGAGGTACATATTCTTCATTGGCACGAACAACTGCCTTACAAGCTTCTACAAACATTTCTGTCGGAACTTGTGGCATCAAGAGACGGTCACATGTCCGTTGCAGACGTTTAGCATTTTCATCAGGACGGAAAAGTTGAATACTGCCATCCTTAGTACGATAAGCTTTTAAACCTTCGAATGCTTGTTGTCCATAGTGAAGACTTGGAGAAGACTCTGAAATATGCAAAGTTGCATCCTCTGTAAGCTCTCCTTGATTCCATTGTCCATTTTTAAAATGAGCAATATAGCGATAAGGTAATTTCATATAGGAAAAACCGAGATTTTCCCAATCAATCGTTACTGTCATATTCCACTCCTTATTCTAAAAACCTATTTCTTTTATTCTACACTATTTTTCTAAAATAGCAAGCATATTTTGTAATTTTCAGAAAATTTCTTCAATAAAAAGAACCAGCTCTTAGGACTGATTCTTCATTTTACTTATTTGGCTTCTGGAAATACTTCTTTAAGATAAGCGTCAAAAACTTCTTCATCTGAAATCGTGTCAGAAATGAAGCTTCCGTTGCTAGTCCTTTCTGACAGGTTCAAGTCTTGCAATCGACTTTCATAGATTGTTCCTTTATTTGATTGAACAAGCAGCGTTTGGTCGTTCTCTTCCACATCTGTACTAAAAAGATCACCAATAAAGCCTTGTTCTGCAACCGCTCCTGCCAAGAAGACACGATGCGGTTTGTTTTTCAACTCACGCAAGACTTGTAAGCCACGTTTGGCACGGCTGGTTGCCGGAATTTCGACAATAGAAACACGTTTCAAACTTCCACGTTGGGTCAAGAGGTAGAAGGATGAGGTGTTACAGATAAAGGCGGATTGGAGGACATCATCTGCTTTCAGGTTCATAGCTTTGACACCTGCAGCCTTAGCGCCGACAACTGGTACCTCTTCGATATTGAAACGAAGGGCATAACCATTTTGGCTAATCAAAAGAACATCATCTAGTTTAATCGGAGCCACTGCTACAATCTGGTCTGTCTCGTCTTTGAGCTTAGCATACTTGACAGACTTAGATCTATAGGTCCGCCATGGAGTGAATTCTTTGCGTTCTACACGCTTAATTTGACCAAGACGAGTTGCAGCAAAATAGGTTATCGCATCATCAAACTGATCCACGACTTCCACATAAAGGATTTCTTCGTTAGTTTCGAAGTTTGTAATGGTCTGGCTCAGATGCTCACCGATATCCTTCCAACGAATATCTGCCAATTCATGAATTGGTCGATAAATGACATTCCCAAGAGTAGTGAACATCAAGAGATGCTGGGTTGTCTTAGCAGATTGTACAAAGATCAAACGATCATCATCACGCTTGCCAATTTCTTCCAGAGTAGAAGCTGCGAAGGAACGTGGACTGGTACGTTTGATGTAACCTGCCTTGGTCACGCTGACATAGGTATCTTCCTCAGCAATCAGACTAGCTGTATCAATCTCGATTGCTTTCGCAGTGTCTTCTAAAGTACTCAAACGTGGAGTAGCAAATTTCTTCTTGACCTCACGAAGCTCTTTCTTCATGAGATTGTACATAGTCCGCTCATCACCTATAATGGCCGCAAGCATGGCAATCTTTTCACGAAGCTCTGCTTCTTCTTCCTGCAAAACAACGACGTCCGTATTGGTCAAACGGTACAGTTGCAAGGTAACAATAGCCTCAGCCTGTTCTTCCGTAAAATCATAGCTTACCTTAAGATTTTCCTTAGCGTCCGCCTTATTCTCAGAAGCACGGATAAGCGCAATGACTTCGTCCAAGATTGAAATCACTCGAATCAAACCTTCGACGATATGGAGACGTTTCTCAGCCTTTTCCTTGTCAAAGCGTGAACGCGCTAAAATCACTTCACGACGGTGGGCGATGTAGCTAAACAAAATCGGGACAATCCCGACCTGACGAGGTGTGAAATTATCAATCGCCACCATGTTAAAGTTGTAATTGATTTGTAGGTCAGTGTACTTAAATAGGTAGTTGAGAACAAGCTCCGTATTGGCATCTTTTTTTAGCTCAATAGCGATACGAAGACCATCACGGTCAGACTCATCACGAACCTCAGCAATACCTGCTACCTTGTTATTGACACGAACATCATCGATTTTCTTGACCAGATTGGCCTTGTTGATTTCATAAGGAATCTCAGTGACAACGATTTGTTCCTTACCACCTTTTAGCTTTTCAATCTCAGTCTTGGAACGAACAACCACGCGCCCTTTCCCAGTTTCATAGGCCTTCTTGATTTCATCACGGCCTTGGATGATAGCTCCTGTAGGGAAATCTGGTCCAGGCAAGAATTCCATGAGTTTATCCACCTTGGCAGTTGGATGGTCAATCATGTAAACCGCCGCATCGATGACCTCAGCTAAATTATGGGGAGGAATGTCTGTGGCATATCCAGCCGAAATTCCGGTTGAACCATTGACCAAGAGGTTTGGAAAGGCTGCTGGCAAGACAGTCGGCTCTTTCTCGGTATCGTCAAAGTTCCAAGCAAAAGGAACGGTCTTTTTATCGATATCCTGAAGAAGATAGCCTGCAATCTCAGACAAACGCGCCTCTGTATAACGCATAGCTGCAGGCGGATCTCCGTCCATAGAACCGTTATTACCGTGCATTTCGACTAGAATCTCACGATTTTTCCAGTCCTGTGACATACGAACCATAGCATCATAGATAGAACTGTCACCATGTGGGTGGAAATTCCCCATGATATTACCGACAGACTTGGCCGACTTGCGGTAGCTCTTGTCAAAGGTATTGCCATCCTTATTCATAGAATAAAGAATACGACGTTGCACCGGCTTCAAGCCATCACGAATGTCTGGCAAGGCTCGGTCTTGAATGATGTACTTGGAGTAGCGACCAAAGCGCTCTCCCATGATGTCCTCTAGGGACATATTTTGAATGTTACTCATATAGGATACAGAGCCCGTAAAATATCAAGTGAAAATAGAAAATTCTTGAAGTAAGAAAAATCATCAGAGAATTTATCTTTTTCACGCATCATTTAGGGCGTGTTCAACTCCTTTCAAAGAATATAGAGTAAGTTTTTACAGAAAAAGTGTTCATTTAAGATATAAAGGGACGATTTGGCTTGCTAAAAATGTCTGTAGAAAAATAGAAAATCGATGTAGGGCTCGATGAAGTCAAGACGATTTGACTTTTTTCTGAATAAAATTAGTCCCGTGTTCAGTTACTACAAATAACCAAACGACTCTTTCTGTAGTTTAATCTTTTAAATTAAGGTCTTTAGTTAGTTAGCGATTAAGAAGTCTCTCCTTAGCATACTCAATCATCTTCTCAGCTACTTTCATATCATAGTCAAATCCCATCTTTTGAGCAAGGGACTGAGCCTCTCTGTGTAAAAGTTGCATCGTAGCAAATAGAGACTGAGTGATTTTATCTATGCTTGAAAAATCAAGCAGATTTGAGAATTCCATTTCTTTCTCAGCAGGTAAATAGTTAAAGAGGTACTTGTAGTTCTTGCCGACGTCGACTCTTCCCCTATCACTTGCGACCTGCCAAGCTAAGACTTTTAACAACTCTTGCTGACAAATGCCATAGAGATGATCGGTCGCATAAATAACTTGCTTACGACAGATTCCTTTGACCACGTAGGCTGACACCCACCAAAATTCATTGCAGACTTTTTCAAACTCTATCGCACTAGCTGGGCTTGTCCAGTAACGCTCTAGATTTTGAGAATAGGGTTCAAATAAATGTTCTGGATCTTCTAAAACAGTGAATCCTGCCTCACTAGCTACCCATTCTTTCATGTGTTCTATTGGGCAGAGAGTTAGATCAATTCGATTACCATCTTCGAAAAGCATGAGATAGAGGTGGCGATGATCAACTACGACATGTTGCTCAATGATTCGTTTCCCAAACTGGTCCAACCAAGAAAGGTCACTCGTCAGATTATCTAAGTCGTCCATGACATAAACAACATCATAGTCTTGAAACTCATCTTTTGGTACTCTTGTATCAGTCCGTGAACCAGACATAGCGACAGCTTCTACTTTTAAGTTTTTAGCAGTTTGTAAAATTAAATCGAGCATTTCTGTTTCAGTTCTCATGTTTATCACTTCTTTGTTTACTATAAAAATGTAATAAGGTATCTGATAGTAAAATTAGATATTGTCTATAATTGAGGATTTAAAATGTTTTGATAATTCCCGTTTATAAAGAATTGACTAGTAATAATCTAATTTATTGACTCAAATTAATCCTTGAGAGCGACGCCATTCATCATAGGCTTCAATATCAGTATTTACCATTTTCATACACAATCCCATTACAGCCATATCATCCAAATAGCCAGCAAACGGTATAAAATCTGGGAATATATCAATTGGAGCTACAAAATAAATTAATGAACTTAAAACAGCCAGAATAGTTCCATAAGGTACTGTAGTATATTTACCCTCTACATAATTTTTTACCAAAGATATCATAACAGGAATTTTTGTAAATTTTTCTCCAACAAAAGGTATCTCTTTAATTTTTAGTTCTAAACGTTGCAAAAAATTATCTAATTCATCTTTATCATTTAATAAAGCTTCAGATTGCCCGTATCCACTTTCAAGAGCTTCTTTTACTTGATCTTCAGACAGATTATTTGACATTGTTATTCTCCTTTTTTAATTTTTTAAAATACAGTCGCTTCTTCCAGCGTAAACTTGACATTGTCTTCAATCCACTTACGTCGTGGTTCTACCTTGTCTCCCATGAGGACATTGACGCGACGTTCAGCGCGTGCTAAGTCTTCGATAGTGACACGGATAAGGGTACGGGTTTCAGGATTCATAGTCGTCTCCCAGAGCTGGTCCGCATTCATCTCACCAAGTCCCTTGTAGCGTTGGAGGGTTGCGCCTTTGCCGAACTGCTTACGGAGTTCTTCTAGCTCTCCATCCGTCCAAGCATAGGCCACTTCTTCTTTCTTGCCTTTGCCTTTGGACATCTTGTAAAGAGGCGGAAGGGCGATATAAACATGTCCTGCCTCAACTAGCGGACGCATGTAGCGGTAGAAAAAGGTTAAAAGAAGAGTTTGGATATGGGCACCATCAGTATCCGCATCGGTCATGATAATGATCTTGTCATAGTTGGCATCTTCAATAGAGAAGTCTGCCCCAACACCCGCGCCAATGGTATAAATCATGGTGTTAATTTCTTCATTTTTGAGAATATCCGCCATCTTGGCCTTGGCTGTATTGATAACCTTACCACGAAGGGGCAAGATTGCCTGGAACTTGCGGTCACGGCCTTGTTTGGCAGAACCACCGGCAGAGTCCCCCTCAACCAGATAGAGTTCATTCTTAGCAGGATTCTTAGACTGGGCTGGGGTCAATTTCCCAGAAAGCAAGCCCTTGTCTTTTTTATTTTTCTTACCATTACGGCTCTCATCACGCGCCTTGCGAGCCGCTTCACGAGCATCACGAGCCTTGATAGCCTTACGGATGAGGTTAGAAGCCAGTTCCCCATTTTCCATGAGGAAGAAGGTCAACTTATCCGCCACAATTCCATCCACAACTGGGCGAGCTAGTGGACTTCCTAGTTTGTCCTTGGTCTGTCCTTCAAACTGCAAATGTTCTTCAGGGACTAGAATAGAGAGGACAGCCGCTAGCCCCTCACGATAGTCTGACCCTTCAAGGTTTTTATCTTTTTCCTTGAGGAGGCCTGTCTTACGCGCATAGTCATTCATAACCTTGGTAATGGCAGACTTGAGTCCTGTCTCGTGCGTTCCACCGTCCTTGGTACGAACGTTATTAACAAAGGATAAAATATTATCTGAAAATCCATCATTATACTGGAGGGCTACTTCCACTTGGAAACCATTATCTTCCCCCTCAAAGTAAAGAACCGGTGTCAAGGTTTCCTTATCTTCGTTTAGATAAGAAACAAAGTCCTGTACCCCATTCTCATAATGGAACTCAATCGCTTCATCTGTACGTTTGTCCGTCAAAGACAAGGTCACATTTTTCAAGAGAAAGGCTGATTCATTAAGACGCTCTGAGATGGTATTGTACTTGAAGTCTGTCGTAGAGAAGATCGTCGCATCAGGCATAAACGTAACCTTGGTACCTGTTTTAGACTTGGGAGCTGTACCGATTTTCTTCAAGGTCGTGACAGGTTTTCCACCATTTTCAAAACGTTGCTTGTAAACTGCACCATCACGGGTAATTTCAACTTCTAACCAGCTAGAAAGGGCGTTAACAACGGAAGACCCCACCCCGTGAAGTCCACCTGATGTCTTATAACCACCTTGACCGAATTTCCCTCCGGCATGAAGAATGGTAAAGATTACTTCAACCGTTGGGATTCCCATAGCGTGCATACCAGTTGGCATCCCACGTCCGTGGTCTTGCACAGTCAAACTCCCATCTTTATTGATGATCACATCAATACGGTCACCAAATCCAGACAAGGCCTCATCGACAGCATTATCGACGATTTCCCAGACTAGGTGGTGGAGCCCAGCGCCATCGGTCGATCCGATATACATCCCTGGACGTTTTCGGACCGCATCCAACCCTTCTAGCACCTGAATGGCGTCATCATTATAATTGTTAATATTGATTTCCTTTTTTGACACAAGGAACCTCCTATTCGTTCATCTTTACTATTCTACAAGTTTTCCAAGGATTTTGCAAAATTTTTCTTTCTCCGGTGTGACAATTTCAGAAGAGATTCTCTGCCTTTCTTTTCCATTTCATGATATAATAGGAGTATGATTACAATAGTTTTATTAATCCTAGCCTATCTGCTGGGTTCGATTCCGTCTGGTCTCTGGATTGGACAAGTGTTCTTTCAAACAAATCTACGTGAGCATGGTTCTGGTAACACTGGAACGACCAATACCTTCCGCATTTTAGGCAAGAAAGCTGGTATGGCAACCTTTGTGATTGACTTTTTCAAAGGAACCCTAGCAACGCTTCTTCCGATTATTTTTCATCTGCAAGGCGTTTCGCCTCTCATCTTTGGACTTTTGGCTGTTATTGGCCATACCTTTCCTATCTTTGCAGGATTTAAGGGAGGTAAGGCTGTCGCAACTAGCGCTGGAGTGATTTTCGGATTTGCGCCTGTCTTCTGCCTCTACCTTGCGGTTGTTTTCTTTGGAACCCTCTATCTAGGTAGTATGATTTCACTGTCTAGTGTCACAGCATCTATCGCGGCTGTCATTGGAGTTCTACTCTTTCCACTTTTTGGTTTTATCCTGAGTCACTACGACCCTCTCTTTATAGCCATTATCTTGGCTCTTGCTAGCTTGATTATCATTCGCCATAAGGACAATATCGCTCGTATCAAAAATAAAACTGAAAATCTTGTCCCTTGGGGACTGAACTTAACCCACCAAAATCCTAAAAAATAAAACGTCAGTACAGTATGTACTGACCCCAAAAAGTTGGACAAATAATTATTGAAAGGATTTAGTTCTGTATTGCACAGGACTAAGTCCTTTT